>JADMKR010000059.1 GCA_015478765.1 Flavobacterium sp. | reverse complement strand
CACTGCTAAAATCACTGCCATTGCTGGTTATTGTAGCGTCGAACTTTCTAAATTCACCTTTTACGTTCGATATCATCAGGTGCTTCACTTTAAATGTTAGTTCGCTATGCGTTGGATCTACTTTCCAAGTTGTTTTTCCATTGGTTTCCATAATAATTGTTTTAATGATTAATAATACAAAGGTCGCCAACGCAAAATGGTTGTTCATTCACTTATGTTAATTAATGCTTTATGAGGTGTGCTTACGGATACGGCTAAGCGACTGTGGTTTGACTCCAAGAAAGGATGCAATCAGGTACTGTGGTATGCGCTGTGTGAAGTGCGGATATTTTTTCGAAAATTCTGTGTACCGATGTTCGGCGTCTTCACTAATGGTTTTGGCGATACGAAGATGAAGCGCCGCCAGCGAGTTTTGAAGTAATATCCGAAAGAATTTATCATAGACCGGATACTGTTGGCATAAATTGTCGAAGTTCACTTTACTGAGCAGCAATGCCATGGTTGGTTCAAGCGTTTCGATTGTTGAAACTGCGGGCTTGTCGGCAAAATAACTGGCCGAATCGGTTATCCAGTGGCTCTCTATTGCAAATTGAATGGCGTTCTTATCGCCTTTCTCATTGACATAATACGAGTAACAGGCACCCTCTATGATAAAAAATTGATAACGGCAATACTTTCCTGCCTCGGCCAAAAACTCTTTTTTATCGAATGACTTCTGAAAGGAAATGGCAACAAACGCTTCATAAGCTTCATTCGATATTTCGTGGCCCAAGGTACTTTCAATATTTTCGCGAAGCAAAGTCATCTATTTTTGATTAAAGTTAGCAAAGATTCCTGAATTTGGATTCCGGTTGGCACTGGATATTTCCTGCAGCAAATATCAGTATATTCGGAACAACTTTTAAAACCGTCAAAATCAGCCAACGATGCAAAAAAAGATCTTAAACGTATTCCGGAAAGTTCAGATCGCGTTTCTGAAATATCCTTTGGTACTGGCGATGGCCGTTATAATGTCGGCTTCAGTTGTGATGTTGATAGAATCCTCGGGGGCCGACAATTTCCGGCTGGTCAAGATAGTCATCTGTTCGTCGTTGGGAATATCACTTCTGTTCGCTTTAAAAATGTTATCCCAGCGACTCGGAAAGACCTATCTGCTGCAAATCGTCGGTATTTTATTTTTGATCGGATTCTATTTTATTCTTCCTGCATCAGAAGATGATTTTACCGAAGTACACGTTTACATCCTTATTACATCGTATATACTTTCACATTTACTGGTATCTTTTATTCCGTTCGTAAACCAACAACCGGAAGCCACCTTTTGGCAATACAATAAGAATCTTTTTGTCAACATTGTGCTCACGGCCATATTTACAGGGGTTTTAACCGGCGGAGTGATGCTGGCGGTCGTCGCGGTCGAGCAATTATTCGCGCTGGACTTCAGACAGAATATTTACCCGCAGATTTTCTTTGTGATGAGCATTACCGGCAGTACTTTGATCTTTTTATTATTTTCTGACAGCGGGTTATCGTCTTTGGAACGAAGCAGTGAGTATCCGGTCGTACTGAAGTTCTTCACCCAATTTATATTAATCCCGCTTTTGCTGATTTACCTTGTAATACTTTACTTCTATGCCGGAAAAATCGCTGTAATGTGGGAACTGCCCGAAGGTTGGGTTTCCTATCTGATACTTGCCTATTCAATCATCGGAATTCTCGCATTGCTGCTGGTCCATCCGTTGAAGCTCGATTCGGCACGGTCGTGGGTCAAAATTTTCAGCAACCTTTTTTATTATACTCTGGTTCCGCTCCTGGTGCTGTTATTTGTGGCGATTGCAACGCGGATTCTCGAATATGGCTATACGGAGCCTCGCTACTTCGTTGTTCTGATCGCCGTGTGGTTATTATTTGTCGTTATTTATTTTATTGTCTTTAAAAAGAGTTCGATCAAATTCATTCCAATTTCGCTGTTCATATTCGGTCTCTTTTCGCTGATCTTCCCGTATCTGAACGCCTTTTCGGTCGCAAAGCGAAGCCAGCGCACACAACTGGAACTATTGCTGGCCGAAAATCGCTTAGCAAAAGATGGAAAAATTGATTTTAATGCAGAGATTTCCTCGGATATGGCGAGAAATATTGCCGATAAATTTGAATTCCTTAGTCTGCGCCAAGATTATGACTACTTAGGAAATTATTTGCAGGATAGTCTTCACCGGAAATTAATCGATTCTGACCGATGGTATATTCGGGATCAGTTTACCAATGTTACCCATATCGAGCCCGTTGATCGAAGTGAGATTACGCTAGTAAGCAACCCAACCCGGCTGCATCCGGTTTCCGGATTCCGATATGCAATTTCAGAAGAAGATTTGCATCAGTCGGCAGTAGTGATCGACGGCAAAAAACTGAGATTGACAAAAAATCTGTATTCCAGCAGCCAAATCTATAAACTTACTTTGAGCACAGGCGAGGAAATCGACCTACTGCCAATAATCAAAAATCTGTATAAAAAATATCAGTCGCCCGACATCGAAATCGAAACAGCTAAATTGTTCATTGAATTTTCGCTGGGCGAACTGGAAATCAAAATGATCCTGGGCGCCATCGACCGGTCAGATATCGGCCAGGATGACCCCATCAATATTTACGATTCGGTTTTTTTGATAAAATAGGCCGATGTTTCGGCTACTTTCTTCGATAACCCGGCCTGCCACCGTCGCGATATACTTTGTAATTCGGGCAACCCCAACATTTATAAGTATAATCAAGTTGCCATGTTAGCGACAATTCATAAACGCCACGCGTCTGACCCAATTTTGAAGTATTGAAATCGTATGCATATCCAAATATGAAATGATCGAGCTGTATCGAACCGAACACATTCACCGATGTCAAAAAGTGGCTGTCTTTGCTCTTCTTCCCGGGATTCGTCGCGCCTGTAACACCGAAAGTGAACATATCAAAAAGCGCCGCTGTTCCCAAGTCAAAGCGATTGTACTGGCCCTGCATCATAAAATTTCCGGTCAGCAACCATTTTGTGTTTTCTGGCAAAAACATGAATCGGGTGTCGTCCAGGTTTATTGCATATCCTCCGTGAACCGACAGTAGCATCTCTAATGGCACGTTGCCGCTTTCGGTAAACGAAATGTCAGGTCGGTTCAAATGCTTCAATGCCATGCCGAACCAAACATCTTCCTTGTCGATTACAAATGCGGCCGACACATCTATAAATGTCAGCTTGTTGTTATAACCCAATACGCCCGGATCGACGCTGCCGTCTGTAATCGTCTCGGTGTTCAGGTTTATCTGATCTTCGAGAATCAAATTTCCAAATCCGTAGCTTTTTTGCCCGAATCCGGCTTCTACACCCGGGCGAAAATTCCACTCGTCATTCAATTCCACCCGATAAGCGTAGGCCGCATTGATCTGCAAATAATTATAACCGGTGAATTTCTCGCGATGGTTCAAAACCGTAACGCCAAGCCCGGCCCTCTCGCCTACTGCTGCATTGACAAACGCATATTCGGTGTCTATGCGCCTGTTGCCGTCGGGCCACTGTGTACGGTGCAGAACCCCCGCATGCCAAGTGTCTAAATAGCCTGTAAAACCTGGGTTTAATGTCTCCGGCACAAGATAATATTGTGTAAATAAGGGATCCTGTGCAAACATCCGGGATGCGCAAAGCGCAAGTATCATTATAATTTTAAACTTCATCATTACTTGATTAAAACGAATGGATGGTTTTCATGAACGACGGTTCCGTAGAATGTTTCGGCGCTGACCTTACAATAATAGTTGCCATTTTCGGCCGGCATGTTGTTGATCACGCCATTCCAACCGGTCAGGATTGTTCCTTCCTCCGAGTATATCACAGATCCCCAAGTGTCATAAATGGTCAGCTTTACATTTTTAAGTCCTTTTGTGACAGGCCGGAAATTATCGTTCAGCGAATCTCCATTTGGTGTGAACGCATTCGGCACAGCCAGGAAATATCCCTTTTTGACCAACAAAGTAATCACATGGGTATAAACGCATCCAAACGGATAAGTCACGGTTTGCGTCACTACATATTCGCCTTCAATTATATAGGAATGAACAGGATTTTCCTCGGTTGAAAAAGTCCCGTCACCAAAATTCCACGAAATGGTTTCATAATCACCGGTTGCATTGTTCATAAAGTAAACCGGATCGACTATCGAGTAATACCCGTAGGTTTCGTATCCGGTAGATGTCGTCCCAAAAGGTGCATTGTTGATCACCGGGTTTGTTATCTGAAACGACTGGCTGGATGTACATCCAAGGTCGTCGGTTACCTCGAATAATATTAATGTACTCTGATTAGTAGTCATGACCTCGCCGTTGGCGCCGCTGACGGTTCCACTGGACCACGTCATAACATACGGTGCAAATCCGCCGGTAACATTCGCAGTAAATACCTGATAAACCTCACCGGTCGTACAATTCGCCTGAACCTGGGTTTGAATATCGACCACTAATGGCAACGGACTCGTCACTTGATATTGCGCAGTTGCAACGCATCCACGGCTATCAGTAACGGTCACTGCGTAGTTGCCTGCTGTTAGTCCGGATAGGTCTTCGGTGTTTGCTCCGTTAGACCATGAAAAACTGTACGGCATCGTTCCGCCATTAACGGTTAAATCTATCGAACCGCTCGCAGCATTGCCGCAAGCAAGTGCATTTTGCACATTGGCCGATACCACCAACGGCGCGGGCTCCACAATTGTAAATGTTTGAGTGATATAGCAAGGCGTCCCGTCACTGATTACAGCAGTATAAGTTCCCGGCGGAAGATTGTTACGCGTAGTTCCCTGGTTCGAACCATCACTCCATGTAAGGACGACCGGCGCGATTCCGCCCACCAGATTCAATTGGATGCTTCCGTCATTGGCACCATGACATGAGATTTGCGTCACTACAGGCGTAGTGGTAAACACAGGCGCTTCGGGAATTACGACGGATATTATCTGCTGACAATTTAAAGCATCTGTAACTGTAATCACATACGTTCCGGCCGACAGGTTATCCTGGAAGAAGCCGGTAGCCAGATTGTCCCACGCTGCCTGATACGGAGCCACACCACCACTGACAGTCAAACTTATCGACGCATTGTTGGCACCATAACAGGTAATCGGAGTTGTGGCGGCAGTTAGTACGATTTCCGGATTTTGGGTGATTGTTACCGACAGGTTTTGGACACATCCGTTTTGATCTGATATGGTCAGATCATAAGTCCCGGCAAGCAATCCCGACAAGTCCTGATCGGATGAAGTGAAACCATTCGGACCACTCCAGTTGAAGTTGTAGCTATAGACGCCCGGACTCACCTCAACCGGTATGCCGCCTCCAACGTTCACTGAAACAGTTCCTGTTGCTGCGCCGTAACACAAAATATTTGTCTGGCTTAGAAGACTCACCGTCAGCAATGGCGGTTCTACTATCGTGAAGGAAATTGTCGCCGGTGCGCAGTTATTTGCATCGGTAACCGATAGCGAGTACACACCCGGGCCAAGATTGGCAATGTCTTCCGTTGTAGCAAAAGCAGCCGAATTTTTTGTCCACGTATAAATATACGGCAACGTTCCGCCGGTCATCGTAACCGATATTTCTCCGTCATTATCGTCATAACAGGTAATATTGTTCGCTAAATCGGTTCCGATTATCAACTCATCCGGTTCAGTGATCGTGAAAGTTCCGCCGTATGGACAACCGCCTGCATCGGTGATGGTGACATTGTAAACTCCGGGTTCAAGATTATAGATGGAGGCGTCGGTCGATGAGAATCCGCCTGGCCCGGTCCACAATATCTGATATGGGGTTCCCGGAAACGGTATGCCTCCGGTAATATTGGTTTCGATACTGCCATTCGATGCGTCGTAGCAGGTGCTGTTACTAACCGATACATTGGGATTTATCGACGGATTTACCGTCACTGTAACCGTAAAATCGGCTCCCACGCATAGCCCGGACACAGGTGTAACTGTATAAACAACGGTTGCCACCGAAGACGTCGTGTTTATAAGTGTC
>JADMKR010000058.1 GCA_015478765.1 Flavobacterium sp. | reverse complement strand
AACTCAATTTGCATTCGAACCTATTTACACGACTACTGAAATGCGCGAGATGCCGCACATCGTGGAGAAAGTTGAGAACATCAATAAAATCCGGAATAAGCGCAGTGCTGAATTAACTGCCCGCGGTGAAGCCGCATTGGATCCCTACACTTTCGATTACCTGTTGTTATGTAACAAAATTTGCGGTTCGTCGCATTATAACATGCAGGTAAAGGTTGTGGTCGATACGCCGGCGGATTTTAACAACTGGCTCATCAAGCAAGGTACATTGGTTAAGAAAATCCAGTCAGCTAACGCACAACCGGAAGAAGTGGTGCCAGGTGCAGCCGTGACCGATTCACTCGGATCGGGCGAAGCGCCTTCTGTAGCAGTAAATTAATTAACAAAAAGAATTTAAAGCAATCATAATATGTCAGCAGTAGCTCACACACACGATTTAGACCACGGACATGATCACGATCATGAGCACCACCATAAAGATACTTTCATCACCAAATACATTTTTAGTATTGACCATAAGATGATTGCCAAACAATACCTGATAACAGGTATTATAATGGGAGTTATAGGTGTAGGAATGTCATTGCTTTTCAGAATGCAATTAGCCTGGCCCGAAGAATCATTCGCTATATTCAACGTGCTTTTAGGTGACAAATGGGCTCCTAATGGCGTCATGACTAATGAAGTCTACCTCGCTCTTGTAACCATTCATGGAACAATCATGGTTTTCTTCGTATTGACAGCCGGATTAAGCGGAACCTTTAGCAACCTGCTAATCCCGCTGCAAATTGGCGCTCGAGATATGGCGTCCGGTTTCCTGAATATGATATCTTACTGGTTGTTTTTCTTGTCAGCCGTTATAATGATCGGATCGCTATTTGTTGAGGCTGGTCCGGCATCCGCAGGATGGACAATTTACCCGCCATTGAGTGCATTGCCGCAGGCAATTGGCGGCTCTGGTGCAGGTATGACGTGGTGGTTGATATCAATGGCAATATTTATCGCTTCATCGTTGATGGGATCGCTTAACTATATTGTAACGGTAATAAATCTGCGTACTGTTGGTATGACAATGACACGTCTTCCACTGACGATCTGGGCATTTTTTGTAACTGCCATCATCGGAGTAATTTCGTTCCCTGTTCTTTTATCTGCAGCGTTATTGCTGATAATGGACAGAAGTTTCGGAACATCATTCTTCCTGTCCGATATCTATATTGCAGGTGAAGTTTTGCATTATCAAGGCGGTTCGCCGGTCCTTTTTGAACACCTGTTCTGGTTCCTTGGGCACCCTGAAGTTTATATCGTAATCCTTCCTGCAATGGGTCTGGTTTCGGAAGTTATGACAACCAATGCGCGTAAGCCGATTTTCGGATACCGTGCCATGATTATGTCAATTCTTGCGATTGCCTTCCTTTCAACTATCGTTTGGGGTCACCATATGTTTATCTCAGGAATGAACCCATTCCTTGGATCGGTATTTACGTTTACGACTTTGTTGATTGCAATCCCGTCTGCCGTAAAAGCTTTTAACTGGATTACCACACTGTGGAAAGGAAATCTGCAGTTGAATCCCGCAATGCTTTTCGCAATCGGAATGGTTTCGACTTTTATCACAGGTGGTTTGACAGGTATCATCTTAGGTGATAGTACACTTGACATCAACGTTCACGATACATATTTTGTCGTCGCTCACTTCCACCTGGTAATGGGTATATCGGCACTTTACGGGATGTTCGCCGGTATTTACCACTGGTTCCCGAAAATGTTCGGACGAATGCTTAACAAAAACCTGGGTTACGTCCACGTTTGGGTTACCACGATTTGTGCCTACGGTGTTTTCTTCCCAATGCACTTTATCGGTTTGGCTGGTCTTCCGCGCCGCTATTATACAAATACGGCATTCCCATTGTTTGATGATCTTCAGAACGTCAACGTGGTCATGACAGTGTTTGCACTGGTGGGTGGAGCATTCCAATTGGTATTCCTTTACAATTTCTTCAGCAGTATTTTCTACGGAAAGCGCGCCGTTATGAATCCTTGGAAATCCAATACTTTGGAATGGACTGCGCCGGTAGAGCACATTCACGGAAACTGGCCGGGCGAAATCCCACATGTTCACCGTTGGCCGTACGATTACAGCAAACCTGGTCATGACACCGACTTTGTACCGCAAAACGTTCCAATGAAAGAAGGCGAAGAAGAACTTCATCATTAGAATAAAATAAATTATAAAAACCTTTCCACCCCGGGAAGGTTTTTTATTTGGCATAATTAGCTATATTTAATAGAAATAATTATGCTATGCCTGATACGTCTCCAAGTTCCGATCTTACCAATAATAAATCCGCAAGCCAGTTTGAAATGGATTTTGATGAAGGCACCGCTTTTATCGAATATGTGGTGCAGGACGACAAGTACCATCTCACCCACACCGAAGTCCCAAAGGAATTACAAGGCAAAGGTGCCGCTCGCAAGCTAGTGGAAAAAGTTCTTCAGTACATCAAGGATAAGAATATGCGAGTGGTGCCATCTTGCACTTATGTAGCGCGATATATCGACAGGAACCAGCAGTGGCACTCGTTGCTCAGCGACGGTTATCAGATGTAAGTTTGTGAACAGGAAACCATTTTGGCTATCTTTGCCAAATGAATGAGAACCTGAATCCTACCAACAATCATTTCAATCCCGAAGAACTCGATCTCGAGAAAAAGTTGCGGCCGCTTGCGTTCGACGACTTTGCAGGCCAGGATCAGATCCTCGAAAATCTCAAAGTATTTGTCGAAGCTGCCAATCAGCGGAATGAAGCACTGGACCACACATTATTCCACGGTCCGCCCGGATTGGGTAAAACTACGCTGGCTAACATCCTTGCCAACGAACTCGGCGTTGGTATCCGGATAACTTCGGGCCCTGTCCTGGACAAACCCGGCGATCTCGCAGGCTTGCTGACAAATCTCGAAGACCGCGATGTTTTGTTCATAGATGAAATTCACCGATTAAGCCCCGTGGTGGAAGAATACCTGTATTCGGCTATGGAAGATTTCAAGATCGATATCATGATTGAATCCGGTCCCAATGCGCGCTCGGTGCAAATCAATCTCAATCCGTTTACGTTGGTGGGCGCCACGACGCGCTCGGGATTACTTACGGCACCAATGCGCGCCCGTTTCGGCATTCAAAGTAGATTGCAATATTATACCACTGAACTTCTCACATCAATCGTCGAACGCAGCGCTTCCATCATCAAAATGCCGATTACCATGGAAGCTGCCATCGAAATTGCCGGCCGAAGTAGAGGTACACCGCGTATCGCCAATGCACTTTTACGTCGCGTACGCGATTTTGCACAGATAAAAGGTAACGGGAAAATCGATATCGAAATCGCGCGTTTTTCGCTCCGCGCTCTGAATGTCGATGCCTTCGGCCTTGACGAAATGGACAATAAGATACTTACGACAATCATTGAAAAATTCCGCGGCGGACCTGTAGGTCTGTCAACATTGGCAACAGCCGTTTCCGAGAGCAGCGAAACCATCGAGGAAGTGTACGAACCGTTCCTGATCCAGGAGGGTTTTATAATGCGTACGCCAAGAGGGCGTGAAGTAACAGAAAAGGCTTACAGACATCTCGGCAAGATCAATCCAAATATTCAAGGCGGACTTTTTTAGGATTTCAGAGTTCACAGTGCAGATTTCAGATTGGACGTAATAGGTAAGTGTCAACATCATATCAATGAATACAAGTGAACTTAAATCGCGAACCAAAGCATTTTCCATTTCGATAATTGGTTTAGTAGAACAACTTCCCGCAACGATAGCGTGTCGAGTAGTTGCTAATCAAATTATCCGCGCGGGAACTTCTGTTGGGGCGAATTATCGTGCAGTTTGTAGGTCAAGAAGTGATCGTGAATTTATTGCGAAAATGGAAATTGTTCTTGAGGAGGCCGATGAAACTTTATTTTGGCTGGAATTAATACACGATAAGGGCTGGATTTCCAAGCCGATAATTGACGAGTTGTGGACTGAAGGAAACGAGCTAACATCAATATTTGTAGCGTCTTTAAAAACTGTCAAAGCGAAACTTCATAAGTGAAATCCATAAACTATAGAATCTTTCCAACAATCGGAAATCTAAAATCTGAACTCTGAAATCTTAAATCTGAACTCTGAAATTTCATATACCGCTTTCATCAAATCCGAAGCCGCCCGCCTCGGCTTCCTGTCATGCGGTATTTCAAAAGCTGAATTTTTAGAAGATGAAGCTCCCCGCCTTGAACGGTGGCTAAACAAAAACATGAACGGCCAAATGTCGTATATGGAAAACCATTTCGATAAACGGCTCGACCCTACATTGTTGGTTCCGGGGGCAAAAAGCGTGGTGTCCTTGCTGCTGAACTATTATCCCGAAGAATCCCAAAATCCCGATTCGTATAAAATCTCAAAATACGCCTATGGCACCGACTACCATTTTGTGATCAAGGAACGGCTAAAGGAACTTTTATATTCAATTCAAAGCGAGATTGGCGATGTCGACGGACGCGTATTTGTAGACTCGGCGCCGGTTCTTGACAAGGCGTGGGCAGCGCGCAGCGGTCTCGGCTGGATTGGCAAGAACAGCAACCTGCTCACAAAATCGGTTGGGTCGTTTTATTTTATAGCCGAATTGATTATCGATCTCCCACTCGAATACGACCATGCCGTCACCGACCATTGCGGATCCTGCACCGCCTGCCTCGACGCGTGCCCGACAGAGGCCATAGTGGCGCCGTATATTGTTGACGGCAGCAAATGCATCTCCTATTTTACCATCGAACTCAAAGAGAATATCCCGTCTGGTATGCAGGGAAAATTCGACGACTGGGTTTTCGGATGCGACATCTGTCAGGATGTGTGTCCCTGGAACAAATTTTCGAAACCACATTCGGAGCCGTTGTTCAACCCTAAACCCGAGCTTTTGGCGATGTCGAAAAAAGATTGGGAGGAAATTACAGAAGAAACCTTCAGGGTGGTTTTCAAAGATTCACCGGTAAAGCGTACAAAATATCAAGGATTGAAACGGAATATTGATTTCGTGAAACCAAATCGCCCTATTATAAAGGCGTCGGTATCACTTCCTGAAGGGTCGGCGCCAGGGATAGAGGCAGGTACCGCGTGCAGCCGAAAGCCCGGCCCGCAGGGGGCGCCCTGAAAATCTCATTTCTAGACTTTTTCGGCAAAATGAACTGGCAAAAAGTTTCCTTTTTCAGCCTATACTTCTACCTTTGTGGGTTCGAACAAAATTCACACAATGAATCAATATAGCAAAAGAAGAGAAGCACTTTTATATCACGCCAAACCTACGCCGGGCAAAATTCAGGTAGTTCCGACCAAAAAATATGCGACGCAGCGCGATCTGTCGCTTGCTTATTCGCCCGGTGTTGCCGAACCGTGTCTGGAAATCGCAAAAGACATCAACAATGTCTATAAATATACGGCCAAAGGCAACCTGGTGGCCGTGATCACTAACGGTACTGCCGTACTCGGTTTGGGCGACATCGGTCCGGAAGCGTCGAAGCCGGTAATGGAAGGCAAAGCATTGTTGTTTAAGATCTTTGCCGACATTGACGTATTTGATATCGAAATCGACACCAAAGACATTGATGCCTTTATTGAAACTGTAAAAAATATTGCGCCAACATTTGGCGGCATCAACCTGGAGGACATCAAGGCGCCTGAATCTTTCGAAATTGAGCGTCGGCTTGTAGAGGAACTGAACATCCCGGTGATGCACGACGATCAGCACGGCACAGCCATCATATCGGCGGCGGCATTGATCAATGCGCTTGAACTGGCCGGCAAGGAAGCCAAGGACGTATCGGTAGTAGTGTCTGGCGCAGGCTCGGCGGCACTTGCCTGCGCAAATCTGTATATTTTATTGGGCGTGAATCCAGATAACATAGTGATGTTTGATAGCAAAGGCGTGATTTCTGACGACCGGACTAATATCTCAGACGCGCAGCGAAGGTACAGTACGACCCGCAAAGGCATTTCGCTTGAGGAAGCATTGCGCGGTG
>JADMKR010000057.1 GCA_015478765.1 Flavobacterium sp. | reverse complement strand
AAATACCGGATGCTTAAAAACAAACACACGGGCATTATCAATAACATTGGAATCGTGAATAGTTCTACAACAAACCTCAGTCCGGTAAAATCGACATTATTGTGTGAAATTCCGGTCATGATGCTGAAATAAACCAACACAACCATACTTGCGATAAAACTAAATCTCAGAATTTTCATCTAATCGAGGCTCAATGTAATTTGCCCTTCATCGTCGATTTGCAAAGGTTCGTCGGGGTCAATTTCTGTACTTCCGGCAACTTCCATTTCCTCAGGAATTACTTCCTCCGGAATTTCATATGGTAATGGATCCAGCAAATTCACCTGTTTAAGTTTTTCCGATGTGAGTTGGTTTCCCAACGCCTTAAATCCTTTGACTGATATGAACGCTTCCATGTCGATCACTTGATTTTCCTTCTGAACCCCTTTTACTTTTGCGAAGACGAGTTCGGCTACGGGGCGATAATCGGTCGAAACGATTTCCAATTGTGAGTTGGGATGATCGGTAATAAACAACTCTTCCTTATTCTCAGCCTCGACTAAGAATCGCTTTAGGTAATATCGCGATTTTTCGCCATCGAAGTAGATTGCCGAAATCGGTTTTTTCGGGACCCATTTTTCAAGGATCACCATATCATCGCCAAAACGTGTAGTAATTTCCGGAATAATGGTTCTCACTTTGCCCGCCTGATTGATGATCAGCAACCGGTCATTGGGACGGAATTCGCCCAACAGTTCGCCTCTGGCATCGACATTCAATCGGTTGACTGTGTCATCGAACCAGATTTTTCTTGGTCGCAAAGTTGAAATCCCTTTTTCTTTGAGTTCGATTTTTTTGATCGGATATTTTGATACCGTATTTCCACGCGAGTTTCTGCCTTTAATGGCAAGCGAGGCAAAATCGACATCGAATTTCAGTTTTTTAACGCTTCCCACCTGACGGAGCAAAATAGTTATGACTTCGGCTTCGCCATTCGGGTTTGCCGAGAAATATAAAATCTGCGACCCTGGTTTTTCCTGCGTTAAATCGTACGCCTTATCGCGGGTAATTCCGGAAACATTAAAGCGTTTTATAAACGATGGCCCTGATTTTCCATCGCGGTACACCATATTATAGATCGTGCGTTTGTCATTCTTGTCGAATACCGCCGCGTGGATAATATCCTTTCCGATGAATTTCTTTTCATCAACTTTGGTTACGATCATATTTCCGTTGCGAAGGAAAACGATTATATCGTCTATATCGGAACAATCGGTCAGATACTCATCTTTTTTGAGCCCGGTTCCAATAAAGCCCTCTTCCCTATTGATGTATAATTTTGTGTTGCGCAGCGCAACCTTGGTAGCTTCGATGGTATCGAAACTTCGGAGTTCAGTAAGTCGTTCGCGGCCCTTCCCATACTTTTCCTTCAATCGCGTAAAGAACGCGATCGCAAAATCGGTCAGGTGTTCCAGATCGTATTTTACCTGTTCAATATCACCTTCGAGGGCTTCGATTTTTTCCTGAGCCTTGTCGATATCAAATTTCGAAATCCGTTTGATCCGAATTTCCGTAAGGCGGGCGATATCGTCATCGGTAACAGCACGTTTCAAATGTTGAATATGCGGCTTTAGTCCGTTGTCGATTGCACGGATCACACCTTCCCAGGTTTCCTCCTCCTCGATTTCACGGTAGATTCTGTTTTCGATAAAAATTCGCTCCAGCGAAAGAAAATGCCATTGTTCTTCGAGTTCGTCAAGTTGAATCTCGAGTTCACTTTTCAATAAATCAACGGTTCGATAGGTCGAAATCTTAAGCATTTCGCTCACGCCAATGAACAGCGGTTTATGATTTTCGATCACACAGCCAAGCGGTGCCACCGAAGTTTCGCAAGCAGTGAATGCAAACAATGCATCGATGGTTTTATCGGGAGAAACTCCGGGAAACAAATGAATCAATATTTCAACTTCGGCAGCTGTATTGTCTTCGATCTTTTTGATTTTGATTTTGCCCTTTTCGTTGGCCTTCAAAATACTGTCGATCAATGTCGTGGTATTGGTTGAGAAAGGAATTTGGGTAATTGCCAGCGTATTTTTGTCGATTTGTGAAATCCGTGCCCGAACACGAACCCGCCCGCCGCGCATACCATCATTATAATTGGATACGTCGGCAATGCCTGCAGTTGGAAAATCGGGAAATATCTGGAAAGGCTTTCCCTTTAGTATTTTAACCGAAGCATCGATCAGTTCGTTGAAATTATGCGGCAGAACTTTGGTCGATAATCCGACAGCAATGCCTTCAGCACCTTGCGTTATCAACAGCGGAAATTTGACCGGAAGGTTTACCGGCTCATTCCGCCGACCGTCGTAAGACGCCTGCCATTCAGTGATTTTCGGACTATATAAAACTTCGAGTGCGAATTTTGAAAGTCGCGCCTCAATATAACGCGAGGCCGCGGCGCTGTCACCTGTAAGAATATTTCCCCAGTTTCCCTGGGTGTCTATCAGCAGGTCTTTTTGTCCCAATTGGACCATCGCATCGCCTATGCTCGCATCGCCGTGCGGGTGATATTGCATTGTATGACCAACGACATTGGCGACCTTGTTGTATCGGCCATCGTCGAGTTCGCGCATCGAATGCATGATTCGGCGTTGTACCGGTTTGAATCCATCTTCAATAGCAGGAACGGCGCGTTCCAGAATTACGTACGACGCATAGTCAAGGAACCAATCCTTGTACATGCCTGTAACTTTGGTGATCGTATCCTGGCCAGGCTCATCGGTATTATCATAAAAATGCGTACTGCCGGACGGCGCTGCATTTTCGGGGATGATATTTTCTTGGTCGTTCATTATATTTTATGGCGTTTACAAGATCAGGCCTCCACCACGTCGAGTTCCACTTTAAGGTTTCGGATAATGAATTCCTGACGGTCGGGCGTATTCTTGCCCATATAAAATTCAAGCAGCGTTTCGATCGATGTTGCCGAATCCAGCATCACAGGATCCAATCGGATATCCTCACCAATGAAATGCACGAATTCGTCGGGCGAAATTTCACCCAAACCTTTAAATCGCGTGATTTCCGGTTTTGGCTTCAGTTTTTCTATGGCTGCCCGACGCTCCTCATCGGAATAGCAATAGATTGTTTCCTTTTTATTCCGCACCCGAAATAGGGGCGTCTGCAAAATATACAAATGATTTTCCTTGATCAATTCAGGGAAGAACTGCAGGAAAAACGTAATCAGCAATAATCGTATGTGCATTCCGTCGACATCGGCATCGGTGGCGATCACGATATTGTTGTACCGAAGGTCTTCCATGCCTTCCTCGATATTCAGTGCGGCCTGCAAAAGGTTGAATTCTTCATTCTCGTACACGATCTTCTTGGTCATGCCGTAGGAATTCAGCGGCTTGCCCCGCAAACTGAAAACCGCCTGCGTGTTCACATTGCGGGATTTGGTGATTGATCCCGATGCCGAATCTCCCTCGGTTATAAACAGCGTACTTTCGAGGCTTTTCGGATTTTTTGAATCGGTTAAATGGATGCGGCAATCGCGTAATTTTTTGTTGTGCAGACTCGCCTTTTTTGCTCGGTCTTTCGCCAGTTTGCGAATACCCGAAAGCTCCTTGCGCTCACGCTCAGCCTGAAGAATTTTCCGTAATAGCGCATCTGCCGTCTCCGGATTTTTATGCAGGAAATTATCCAGATTAGTTTTTACGAAATCGTTGACGAATGTTCGGACAGTGGGTAAATCAGGACCCATATCGGTCGAGCCTAACTTTGTTTTGGTCTGCGATTCAAAAACCGGTTCCATCACTTTGACGCTCACGGCACTGACAACCGATTTTCTTACATCTGAAGGTTCAAATCCTTTATTGTAAAATTCGCGAATGGTTTTCACGATTGCTTCACGGAAAGCGATCAGGTGCGTTCCGCCCTGCGTGGTGTTTTGGCCGTTGACAAACGAGTGATATTCTTCCGAATACTGTGACTTACTGTGGGTAATCGCGATTTCGATGTCGTCGCCTCGCAAGTGTATGATTGGATAAACCATATCGTCTTCGGCAATGTTCTCATCGAGAAGATCTTTAAGGCCATTATCCGAGTAATATTTTTCACCGTTATAAATTATTGACAGCCCGGTATTCAGGTAGCAATAATTCTTGAGCATTTTTATGACGTACTCGTTTCGGAATTTGTAATTTTTGAATATAGCTTCATCGGGCGTGAAAGTCACCTTGGTACCTTTGCGCTTGGTGGTTTCGACAATATCTTCTTCTAGCACCAGGTTTCCGCCTGAAAATTCGGCTGCTTTCTGTTTGTCATCACGTACTGATTCGACACGAAAATAATTGGACAGCGCATTGACCGCTTTAGTTCCGACACCATTTAAACCTACCGATTTTTTGAATGCAAGCGAATCGTATTTACCGCCGGTATTCATCTTCGAGACAACGTCGATCACTTTGCCCAGTGGAATCCCGCGTCCATAATCACGGACGGTTACCGTTTTCTCGCGAATGGTGACTTCGATGGTTTTGCCGGCGCCCATGACAAATTCGTCGATACAATTGTCGATCACCTCTTTTAAAAGGATGTAAATACCATCGTCGGGCGAAGAACCGTCGCCAAGTTTCCCGATGTACATACCGGGCCGCATACGGATATGCTCTTTCCAGTCGAGTGACCGGATATTGTCTTCGGTATACTGATTTTGCTCTGACATTAAGGGAGGATCGATTTTGTGCTAATGTAACATATATCGGCACAATGAAAAAGGCGCACCGCGCAAAGTTATTAAGATGATATTGACAAAAAACGGTTTCCCAATTACGAAACACTACGGCCGATCTTATATGTGACAACCGATTTATGATCGATGTAAATGGTTAGATAACCAGTCGCTCTACTGTCGAGTTTTATTTCAAATATCGACAGGTCATCGCGCTTTTCAGGTGTCACCTGACGAACCATCCTTTCATTACTGAGCACATAAGTCACAGGCAATTCGCCAAGGCTGTCAATGGTGAAACGAACCGATTCATTATTGGGAACAGTCGAGCCGATGGGCGAAACTATCGTATAAGCCGACTGTATATAATCGCCATAATACAAAGGAAGCGCTGCAAAATCCTGTTCGGATTTATCTAGAAACAGCCACTGTTTATCGCTTGGAAAATGATTAAAGAAGAATAGCGTGGGATGCGTGAAAAAGTAACCGGGATTGAACTTGAACTCAAATTTACCGGTTGCACCATTTACACCGCCGGCTCCCCAGGTAACGTCGACCAATTGCCATTTGCCATCGATTTTCACTGCATTCCAGGCGTGATCCGGAATGGCGGGCAACTTCCCGATATGCGACGGATGCGATTTCGAAGTTCCGGGAATCATGACACTTTCGATTCCGCATAATTCGGCTAATCGGTTGAATAACATCGAATAACCGTCACAGACCGCTTTTTTGCTACGCAGGGTCTTTTCGGCCAAATCTATGTCGAATTGTTTTTGCTTTTGCAATCTTTCTTCCTGGGTACGAAACGAAAATCTGGCCGGCGGCTCATTTGAATTCAACATTCCTAAATCGTAGCGTATGTTGAGCGCTATCCACGTAAATGCAGCTCGCGCCTTTTCGTCATCGCGCTTAAAATCGGCGTTGATTTTTTCAGCTAATTTCTCCGGACTAGCAAACGACTTCGAATATCCGTTGACCTTTTTATCGACTGATGCAAAATCCTGGGCAACAGCAGTTATCGGAAGAATCGCAAAGAGAAAAAACAAGAAGAAAACAGGAGGTTTAAAGAAGTAATTCATGTTTCGACCAAGTCAATTATCCTGCCACATTTCAAACCCAATTCTTAAAATTTAGCGGTAATGCCGAAAGATCCCGCTATCGGTTAATGACCACAAGGCCGCCTTTTGCCGAGCTGCTTTCAGAGCGTTATTGGCCCAGGAATTACAGGTATAGAAAAGGTTGTATCTACCGTGGGCATCGTAAAAGCTGTCGGTATTTCCATATGAACCGGCAACTAATATTGTGTTTCCCTGAGAATCGGTAGTGAAACTTGCACGGATAAATTCGGCTAACAAAC
>JADMKR010000056.1:1152-6098 GCA_015478765.1 Flavobacterium sp. | reverse complement strand
CGGGTGCAAGGTGCGAACGGATGGCCGTCATATATACATGCACCTCTTTTCCTTGGCGTACAACTTTCGTTTCCTTTTCACCTTTGGTAACATAGGGGTGATGGTTTTCCTCCAGTTTAAAGAACTTCAACTGACCGTTATTCCGGATAAGATCGGCAGGCGCTGCCTGTGCATAATGCGGCTCGCCAATAGTAGGATGATCAAGTATCAATTGCATTTTATCGCCGCTGATATCATAGACCTGAGCACTTTGGGAAAGTTCGGGACCTGTTGGTAAGTATCGGTCTTTTGTGATCTTATTGTAAGCGACCATATATTTACCATATGGTTCTGAACTGTCACCGCCTGGTATCATTAAGTGACCAACTGAATAATACGTTGGAACCCTATCGAGAATTTTCAGCGTTTTTAGATCCCATTTCACAATCTCTGATGAAACGAAGAACGAAGTATATGCATTCCCTTTGTTATCGAATTCGGTATGTAACGGGCCTAAACCTGGTTTTTTGACCTCACCGTGCAATACGGCGTCGTATTTCAAAATCGGGATCCCGCCATACTCGCCTTCGTAGGTTTTGTTTTTGATAGCAGCCAGCATTTTCTGGAAACTGAAAACCGGAACCAATGCAGCCAATTTTCCGCTGCTGACAATATATTCTCCTGTGGGATCGACATTACAGCCGTGGGGTGACTTCGGACTTGGAATCATATAGCAAATATCATCGAATTCTTCGGCATTAAGAACCAATACTTCTGTTCGCGTAGTGGATTTAGACGTATGTGTTTCCTCGTCCCAAATATTGTGAACGTATTTGACCTGTTGTTTTTTTCCTTTTCCGGCTTTTATATACTCCTCGGCTTTCTTCCAGTTCACTGCCATTACGAAATCCCTGTCTTTTTGAGAGGCGTTGACTTCGAGTAATGTATGGGCTTGTTCAGTATTATAAGTGGAGAAAAAGAACCATCCGTGTGACGGACCTTTTCCGGCGCGCGACAGGTCGAAGTTAACACCCGGTGTTTGTATCTGGAAGGCAATGTCCATTTCTCCTTCTTCACCAACTTTCACAAAACTGATGTGTCCCTTGAAATTTTCCTTGTAAGTATTGATCGGCACATCGCCGTCAACGTAATCTGGTGGGACGCTAAACCGCGTGCCGGCTACCACATACTCGGTGTTCTGAGTGATAAACGGTGAAGAGTGATTTCCACCGCTGTTAGGGATCTCGATAACCTCGGCAGTTCTAAATGTTTTGAGGTCGATTCTGGCAATACGAGGCGTGTTGTTTGCATTTGCGAACACCCACCGTCCGTCGATTTTACCATTGGTTTGAGACATATTTACGTGGTGTAAATCATCCCAGGGTACCATACCGTGCGATGTGTTTAGCATCGGCTTTGTTTCCTCGCTATAACCCCATCCTTTTTCCGGATCTACCGAAAACACTGGGATCACACGCAATAGCCGACCGCTTGGCAGACCGTAGACGCTCAGTTGGCCACTAAAACCACCTGAAACAAAACTGTAAAACTCATCGTATTTACCGGGGGCAACATATGCTTTTTGTGCTGCTTCACCTCCAACAGCATCTTCGGTATTTTTGGGCTTGCAAGAATACAGCATCGAGCCTCCCAAAAAAGCCATAGCGAGTACTGCTATTACTTTATTTTTCATAATAGTTGTTATATAAATCAATTAAAAATAAGCTATTTCACGCCGTCGAGCTCTCGCATATATTCGAGAATTGCGCGGGCTTCCTCATCGGCGAGGTTTTGATTTGGCATGCGCACCAAACAAAGTTCGAGTTGCGCCTGCACTTCAGGATCCTTGTCGATCATCGGATCAGGATTGGTAATAAAGTTCATGATCCATTGTGGAGTTCTGCGTTCGGTGACGCCCGCCCATCCCGGACCAACCAATCTTTCATCAGTGGTTTTGTGGCAAGACAGACATTTCACCCCTGACGCGGCCTCACCTTTATCAGCTAATGCGTGATTTAAAGTTGGATCTAAATCTACTTTGTCATAAGGGCCTTCGCCTCTTTTTGGATCATAAGATTCAGGACCTTGACCTTCCGTATTTTCATAAGGAACAGCTACTTGGTCTTGATCTTTTTCTTTTTTGTCGCCGCACCCTATAAGGAACGACAGGCTTAAAAATAGGATTGCAAATTTTTTCATAATGGTGGGTTAATTAATTATACAACAAAGTTAAAGGGTTAATTTCTGTGGCATTATGACCTGAGTCATATCAAATTGTTATTATTAAAGAATTGTGGCGGAAACAAATTTTCTCGTCTAATTGCCCAGTTGTGACTATGTACAATCGTATCTTTGAAAGATAATTTCCAAGAGTTTATCTTGCCAATTTATAGTAAATTATCGAAATTTCATAATATTTTCGTGTGAAGTTAAAGTTTACATCTGAAATTTTAATAGTATTTCGCATCAATAGTAGTATGGACGGCACGAGCTTGCCAGCGCCTTAGATTTTTAAATAGTGTCCACAACCGTACATTTTTTAAAGCTCCTCCAAGTAAATATTGTATCATGACATCCAAGAAACCATTAAAGCGATCAAACGAACTCAAGCCGTTCAGCAAAGACCATCATCACGGACTGTTATTGGGCTGGAAAATACGCAACGGACTTAAAAAGGGAATAGCGGCAGAACGAATCAGCGCCTATACCGAATGGTTTTTTAGAAATTATCTTGCGCCGCATTTCGACCTGGAAGAAAAGTATATTTTTCCGATACTGGATCGCCAGGATGAATTAATCGCCAAAGCGTACACCGATCATGCACAAATCCGATCAATGATAACCGAATTAAACGCTGAATCCCTGGCTGAACTTGCTGATCTATTGGAATCGCATATTAGATTTGAGGAGCGGCAACTTTTCGGAAAAATTCAGGAAGTGGCCTCTGAAGAACAACTTGCCTTACTGGCGCAGGTTCATCACGATGGTGCCTTCGTTGAACATCACGATGAGTTTTGGAAGTAAAATACGACTCATATGACCAACGTCATACAAAGTATTATTCGCAGTATTTATCTTTGCCTAAAAATTTAAAATGCCACACAGTCCAACATCATTCAACCATCCGCTGATTCAGAAATACAACGTTCCGGGTCCGCGTTACACCAGTTATCCCACAGTACCATATTGGGATGAAGACGCCTTTGGTACCGATGAGTGGAAAGCGACTCTTCTAAAATCATTTGTCGAAAGTAATCACACCGAAGGAATCAGCATCTATATTCATTTACCGTTTTGTGAAAGCCTGTGTACTTTTTGCGGATGTAATAAACGGATAACCAAACGACATGATGTTGAAGAAGTGTATATCGAAGCCGTGCTTAAAGAATGGGAAATGTATCTGGATCTCCTTCCGGAAACCCCGCTGATAAAAGAATTGCATCTGGGCGGCGGAACACCCACATTTTTCAAGCCCGAAAATCTCGAACTTCTGATAAAAGGCATCTTTAAAAAAGCATCCAGAGCCGACGGTTTTGAATACAGTTTCGAAGGCCACCCAAACAATACTTCCAAAGCCCACTTGCAAACACTGTTCGATTTGGGTTTTAGACGGGTCAGTTTTGGCGTGCAGGAATATGATTTGACGGTCCAGAAAGCAATCAACCGAATCCAGCCATTCCAAAATGTAGCCAATGTTACATTGTGGGCGCGGGAAATTGGCTACACATCAATCAGCCACGACCTTGTCTTCGGACTGCCGTTCCAGACAATCGACAATATCCGCGACACAATCGAAAAAACAAAATCGCTCAATCCCGATCGCGTGTCATTTTACAGTTATGCCCATGTGCCTTGGATTAAAGGCAACGGCCAACGCGGGTTCAACGATGAAAATCTGCCTAAGGACAACGAAAAAAGAATGTTATACGAAGAAGGAAAGCGACTGCTTGCAGAAAAAGGTTACCACGAAATTGGCATGGACCATTTCGCACTCGAATCCGATAGCATGTATGAAGCTTTCGTCAGTGGGAAATTACACCGCAATTTTATGGGCTACAGTGCATCAAAAACCCGGGTTATGATTGGATTGGGCGTCTCGGCTATTGGTGACACTTGGTACGGATTTGCACAGAATGAAAAAAAATTGGAAGATTACTACGAAAGGACCGAAGGTGGTGAACTTCCGATTACCCGAGGTCATCTGCTGACCGGCGAAGATGTAATTATCCGAAAACATATCCTTAACCTGATGTGCCAATTCCATACTTCTTGGAGCACTTACGAGAACTTTTTTCCCGAGATCGATGAAGTTGTAGCCGACTTGGCTGAAATGGAGAAAGATGGGCTTCTGATCGTCGAACCAACATCGGTCACGGTTACCGAAGCAGGAAAACCGTTTGTTCGCAATATTTGCATGGCATTCGACTTAAAACTCCGGCGGAAAGCACCCGACACGAAACTGTTTTCAATGACAATTTAGTCAGTTTCACAAATTAAGCAGAATTAAAAACCTTTAGGACATTTCACCGCGTAACGACGTTTCAAAAATCGTCTTGAACACGGCCGGAGCAACATTCTGCCCAAGCATATACATCATTTTAGTAATGGCTGCTTCAGTAGTCATATCTTTTCCGTTAATAACGCCAATCTCTTTTAATTTCGTACTGGTTTCATACTGGCCCATATTCACGCTGCCTGCCGGACATTGGGTCACATTTACTACATGAATTCCACGCGATATGGCATTCTTAAGGTCGGCTATCAACCAGTCGTCGGTCGAGGCATTTCCGGCACCATAGGTTTCCAGAATTATACCTTTCAGCCCTGTGATTGACATCATCGCGCCCATTGCTGTGGTTGTTATGCCAGGGAACATTTTAATGATGAGTACGTTGCTGTCCATCTGACTGTGAAATTTTAACTGGCGCGATCGGTTCACCGGCAATACGTTACCGCGATTTACATTC
>JADMKR010000056.1:0-1142 GCA_015478765.1 Flavobacterium sp. | reverse complement strand
TAAGCATACTTCGGCAACGACGGGTTTTCCTTTCTCACGTAAAGAAGCAATCTGGATAGCTGTGATTAAATTTTCTTTGGCGTCTGTACGCAAATCGCCTATTGGCAACTGAGATCCGGTGAAAATGACCGGCTTCTGCAGATTTTCAAGCATAAAACTCAGTGCCGACGCCGAGTATGACATGGTATCGGAGCCGTGCAATATTACAAAACCGTCATATGAATCGTAATTTTCGTAAATGATTTGGGCAATCTGTGCCCAGCGCTCCGGATTCATATTGGAAGAATCGATCGGCTGCGAGAACGAAATAGTATTTATCTCGCAGTCGAGTTGTTTTAATTCCGGAACGTTTTTAAGCAATTTTTTGAAGTCAAATGCTTTTAGCGCACCCGTATCGAAGTCTTTCATCATCCCGATCGTGCCGCCGGTATAGATCAAAAGAATTGACGGTTTAGATGGCATCGGCATATTTTAATTTGTTGACCACCGGATTGGCATACATCGACAGAAAGCCCTGCAAAGCCACCGGATTATCTTCATCGATTCGCAATTCAAGCCGTCGCTCAAAAAGAGATTTTTCCTCTTTTGTATAATATTCTGAATATTTATCAGAACCGTGCAACAAATCGTACGCTATGTAATTTGTTGGCCATAGTTTATACGATGACAATATTGAATCGTCGATTACCTGAGCCAGTGCCTGAATCTGCTTGTTTGGATTGTCGAACTGTGAACCGATATGATCGAGTTCACTTTCCAGCACATCGCCAATATGAATATGAATCCGCTTCTTCTGGCCCATTATCCCGCTTAACAACGTAACAAAGTCTTCGTTCTTCTCTTTAATATAAGTTTCCCGGTTCGCCTCGGCCATCAATTGCGGCATTTTTAGCGCATCTGTAGGATCATATTCATACGAAATCGATACTGGTACGATCTTCAGTTTCTGAAAATGCCGGATCAATTCCTTATCGGTACAAGCCATCGCAAGCATTTTTAAAATACCCTGATGTGTCGCATCGTTTCCATCTTTTGTCCTGCCTTCGCGCTGAGCGATCCATACCGATCGGTTATCCTGCATGATAAGGTGACTGATGTACTCTGATAAAGTGCGCGAACTTTGCAGTAATTCCCGGGGCGAT
>JADMKR010000055.1 GCA_015478765.1 Flavobacterium sp. | reverse complement strand
GTTCGCAATCGACAACCTAACAAAGTTGGTGTGATTTTGTTTGACCGCTTTAATCGCCCGGTCACGGTTGGTTTTCTTCTCATCTGAATCGGCGCGCGAAGTCGAATTCAGCAACATCAAGCCCTTCATTAAATCGGGATATAATTCGGCGAATGCCAATGCGACATAGCCGCCCATCGAATGCCCCGCGATAATGCACTTTCTGATTCGCAATTCCGATAATACGGCGTGAACCACGTCGGCATTGTCTTCCATCGAATGCACGTACCCGCGCGATTCCGATTCGCCATGGCCGAGCAAATCAACGGTGATCACACGATACTTCTTTGCAAATTGTTGGACAAAATAATCCCACATCCACCGATTTTCCAAAAAGCCATGCAGTAAAACAAGAGCAGTTCCCTGGCCGCTTATCGAATATGCGATTCGGGTTTGTTTAATGGAGATAAAATGTGATTCCATTATTTATGAATTCATCAGAGTTTCAATCTCGTCGATCTCTATCGGAATGTTGCGCATCAAGTTAAAAGGTTCGCCCTGCGGCTGAATTACGAGATTATCTTCGATTCGAATACCAAAACCTTCTTCCGGAATGTAGATTCCGGGTTCCACAGTAAATACCATATTTGCCTGCATCGGCTCGCGCAGTAATCCGTAATCATGCGTGTCAAGTCCGATGTGATGTGAAGTTCCATGCATAAAATATTTTTTATATGCAGGCCAGTCTTTGTCTTCATTCTGGATATCGGCTTTGTCAAGGAGCCCGAGTGACAGCAGTTCCGATGTCATCAGTTTGCCCACTTCTAGATGATATTCTTTCCAAAGAGTTCCCGGAATAAGCATTTTCGACGCCTCATTTTTCACGCGAAGCACGGCGTTGTAAACATCGGCCTGTCGTTTTGTATACCTTCCCGAAACCGGGATTGTCCGGGAAAGGTCGCTTGAGTAGTTCGCATATTCGGCTGCGACGTCAAGCAGGATCAGATCACCCGACTTACATTGTTGATTGTTCTCGATATAATGCAGCACATTAGCATTATTCCCCGATGCGATGATCGGCGTGTAAGCGAAACCTTTTGAGCGGTTGCGTATGAACTCATGAATAAGTTCGGCTTCGATCTCATATTCGTAAACACCTGGCTTGACGAATGACAGGAGTCGGCGGAAACCTTTTTCGGTGATATCACACGCTTTTTGCATCAAATCGATTTCCTGCTGTTCTTTTACGCTACGCAAACGCTGCAATATTGGGTTGGATTTTGCGACTGCATGCGCCGGATATTTTTCTTTCCACCATTTTACGAATCGGGCCTCGCGCGTCTCGGTCTCAACAGTCGCACGATAGTGCTCGTTGGTATTTATGTAAATTGTTTCGGCATAGGTCATCAATTCGAACAGTACTTTTTCGAATTCGTGCAACCAATACACTTTTTTAATACCCGAAACTTCAAATGCACGGTCCTTGGTAAGTTTTTCACCTTCCCAAACCGCAATATGGTCGTTGGTTTCCTTTAGGAATAACATTTCGCGCTGTTCTTCATAAGGCGCATCGGGAAATAACAGCAATATGCTTTCTTCCTGATCGACGCCACTGAGGTAAAAAATATCCCGATGCTGCGCGAACGGCATCGTACTGTCGGCAGAAATAGGGTAAATATCGTTGGAATTGAAAACCGCCAGACTGTTTGGCTTCATTTGCGAACAAAATTTTTCGCGATTTTTTATAAACAGCTTGCTGTCGATCGGATGATATTTCATGAAATTGGATTTTCATCAAAAATAAAAAACATTCATACCGCAGCCGAATATTATATCGGAAAGTTTTGCCAATGTCGCCGTATTCGCTAATTTCCCGTAAATTATCAGCGATGGTCCTAAAAAACGCTCTCTTCTGCCTGGTGTTTGCCGTTTCATTTGCAGGATCGGCTCAAAATAAGATGCCGTATCAGATTTTTACAAAGTCGGGTAAGATTACCACTTACAATCAGATGGTTGATGCCGCGACGCAAAATGAAGTCATATTATTTGGCGAACATCATGACAATTCGATAATTCACTGGCTGCAATTGGAATTCACCAAAGATCTTTCGACAAAATCAGCGCTGGTGTTGGGCGCCGAAATGATAGAAGCCGATAATCAGATGCAACTCGACCAATACTTAAATGGTGAAATAAACCAGCAGGCATTTGATACATTGGCGCGTCTTTGGAATAATCATAAAACCGATTACAAACCATTAGTGGACTTCGCCAAACAGCGAAAAATGAGATTTATTGCTACGAATGTTCCCCGGCGTTACGCGCGAATGGTGTACCGCGGCGGCTTTGAAGCGCTTGATACATTAACGGCTAATGAGAAAAAATGGATTGCGCCGATGCCATTCAGCTACGATAGTAATTTGCCGGGCTACCGAAAAATGGTGGAGGAAATGGGAGGCCACGGTGGTGAGAATTTGCCAAAAGCCCAAGCCATAAAAGATGCGACAATGGCACACTTTATCACTGAAAACATGAAGAAAGATTCCATTTTCGTTCATTATAACGGAACCTATCACAGCGACTTTCACGAAGGGATTTTCTGGTATCTGAAGTCATCTTTACCTCGATTAAAGATACTGACTATTGCGACGGTTTCACAATCGGATGTTTCGTCGCTCGAAATTGAACATTTAAACAAAGCCGATTTTATTATCGTGACGGATGACGATGTTACTAAAACGTATTAGGCATCCTTTCATTCGCATAGCAAGATCGCCAACTGGCTGAGTAGAAACAGCCACTTTAAACTGATTATAAATTACCGTGAACCTTGTAGCTATAACGAAATAGCCGTATTTTTGTCTAATTTTTTAAAACCAATTCTTCAATCCTTATGGCAAAATCTGCACTATTAAAGTCATCTCTCGCAAAAAAGTACTGGATGGCTCTGACAGGTTTATTTCTTTGCGTCTTCCTGGTAGGACATCTTGCCGGAAATCTCCAGCTTATTTTCGGTGATGCATTGCAATTCAACGAATATGCATTGTTCATGACTTCAAATCCGGCGGTCAAAATTCTGTCGTATCTAACGTACATTTCAATTGTATTTCACGCAATCGACGGAATAATTCTGGCCTATCAAAATTCAAAAGCACGTCCGATAGGATATGTAAAGGAAAATGCGGCAGCCAACAGTCCGTGGGCATCGCGAAATATGGCGATCCTGGGAACTGTGATCCTTGTTTTTATCGTCACGCACATGATCAACTTCTGGTCACGGATGCATTTCGATGAAACCATGCCGTTGCAAACCACTACCATCGAAGTCCAACCCGGAATGCCGCAGGAATTCTATATCACGACAACGGGTTCCTATTTGCCGGTAGGTGGGGTGGATGTTAAAGACCGCACCGATTTCTACGACAAAAACGCCAATGTTAAAATCGGAGAAGGTTTTAAGGATCTTCACAAGATCACTTTCTCATTTTTTAAAGATCCTCAATACGGGTTGATTGCAACCATCCTATATGTAATTTCGATGATAGTTCTTGGATTCCATTTACATCACGGTTTCGGAAGTGCTTTTCAGAGCATGGGAATCAACCATCCAAAATACACTTCCTTTATCAAATATTTCGGGAAAGGGTTCGCGATCATCGTCCCGTTCCTATTCGCGATCATCCCGATATATGTATATTTTTCAGATCAGATCAATTCAATGTTGGCTAAATAATTCATCGTATGAGCTTAGATTCAAAAATTCCTGAAGGCCCAATAGCCGAAAAATGGACCAACTATAAAAATCACATCAACCTTGTTAACCCGGCCAATAAGCGTAGCCTCGACATAATCGTCGTGGGAACCGGTCTTGCCGGAGGATCAGCTGCCGCAACACTGGCCGAACTCGGCTACAACGTAAAAGCATTTTGTTTCCACGATTCGCCACGACGCGCTCACTCGATTGCAGCACAAGGTGGAATCAATGCGGCAAAAAACTACCAGGGAGACGGTGATTCCACTTTCCGATTATTCTACGATACTGTTAAAGGAGGCGATTATCGCGCCCGCGAAGCCAACGTGCATCGACTGGCTGAAGTCTCTGCAAACATTATTGATCAATGTGTCGCTCAGGGCGTTCCATTGGCACGTGAATATGGCGGATTGCTTGACAACCGCTCTTTCGGTGGAACATTGGTTTCAAGAACGTTTTACGCAAAAGGTCAAACAGGGCAACAGCTACTTTTAGGCGCTTATTCGGCGATGAACCGCCAAATCGGCCGCGGAAAAATAAAAATGTACAACCGCCACGAAATGCTCGAACTTGTCGTAGTCGACGGTAAAGCACGCGGAATTATAGCACGTAATTTAATAACCGGAGCAATTGAACGACATTCGGCGCACGCCGTTGTCATCGGTTCAGGTGGCTACGGAAATGTGTTCTTCCTTTCGACAAACGCAATGGGAAGCAACGCCACCGCGGCCTGGAAAATTCACAAAAAAGGGGCGTTTTTCGCAAATCCTTGCTATACACAAATTCACCCGACGTGCATTCCGGTTTCAGGAGATCATCAGTCAAAACTGACATTGATGTCGGAATCGCTTCGAAATGACGGGCGGATCTGGGTTCCGAAAAACCTTGAAGACGCAAAAGCAATTCGCGAAGGCCGAAAGAAACCAACCGATCTCTCAGAAGCTGAACGCGATTATTACCTGGAAAGACGTTATCCGTCGTTCGGAAACCTCGTGCCGCGCGATATCGCTTCGCGTGCCGCAAAGGAGCGTTGCGATGCAGGTTTCGGCGTAAATAAAACCGGAGAGGCAGTTTATCTCGACTTTGCATCGGCCATTGAGCGCTACGGACGCGATCAGGCACGAATCAAAGGTCTGGATGAAAATGATGCCAAATTGGTGCAAAAGCTTGGAAAGGACGTTGTCGAAAGCAAATACGGCAACCTGTTCCAGATGTATGAAAAAATCATTGACGAAAATCCATACAATACGCCAATGATGATCTATCCTGCGGTCCACTATACAATGGGCGGAACTTGGGTCGATTATAACCTGATGACTACCATTCCGGGATGCTTCTCCATTGGGGAGGCAAATTTCTCAGATCACGGTGCCAACCGACTCGGTGCTTCGGCATTGATGCAAGGTCTGGCCGATGGCTATTTCGTACTTCCATACACCATCGGTGATTATTTGGCCCCGGATATTAAAATGGGTCAAATTTCAACTGAACTACCTGAATTCATCGAGGCAGAACGCAACGTACGCGATCAGTTGGAAAAATTCATCAACAATAACGGGACGCACACCGTCGATCATTTTCACAAGCGACTCGGTAAAATCATGTGGGATAAAGTTGGTATGGCGCGAAATGCACAAGGCCTTACCGAAGCCATCGACGAAATCGCCGCACTGCGCGACGAATTCCACCGCGATGTAAAAGTTCCCGGAACACTCGACAGTTTCAATCAGGAACTTGAGAAAGCAATGCGCGTAGCTGATTTCCTGGAACTCGGTGAATTGTTTGCCAAAGATGCTTTACATCGCAACGAATCTTGTGGCGGTCACTTCCGCGAAGAATATCAAACCCCGGAAGGCGAAGCACAGCGTGATGATGAGAATTTCGCCTATGTCGCAGCCTGGGAATACAAAGGCAAACCAAGTGATGCAGTTCTGCACAAAGAGCCGCTGGTATTCGACAATGTGAAACTCGTTCAAAGAAGCTACAAATAGATTTTTCGGGCAATGCCCATTAATAAATATAAGATATGAATCTTACACTTAAAATATGGCGTCAGAAAAACGCCAAGGACAAAGGGAAAATGGTCGATTATAAAATGACCGATGTGTCTCCCGACATGTCTTTCCTCGAAATGCTCGACGTTTTGAACGAAAACCTGATCAACTCAGGTGACGAGCCTGTCGCATTCGACCATGATTGTCGCGAAGGAATCTGCGGAATGTGTTCGCTTTTCATCAATGGCGAAGCGCACGGCCCTGATCGAGGCGTTACAACATGCCAATTGCACATGCGTATGTTCAAAGACGGTGACACGATCTACATCGAACCTTTCCGCGCCAAAGCCTTCCCTGTAATAAAAGATTTAGTTGTTGACAGAAGTTCGTTTGAGCGCATACAGCATGCAGGCGGATTTATATCGG
>JADMKR010000054.1 GCA_015478765.1 Flavobacterium sp. | reverse complement strand
ATTTAACCGATTTGGTAAATGATATTTCACTGGGCCAATTAACTTATTACAATCGATTTGACGAACGTATGGCATTTGCGGGAAGCTTGCGTTATTTCGGACTGGGTGAGATTGAATTACGCGAAAATTTTGACGACATCCCGCGAATCGTAAAACCGAGTGAACTCGCGGTCGATCTCTCGTATTCATTGAAATTAAGCGAACGCTTTTCGATGGCTGTTGGCGGACGATACATACGTTCGAATTTGCGTATTGCCGATGCAAATACCGATGCAACTGCGGCCAATTCATTTGCGTTTGACGTGGCAGGTTATTATCAATCAGAAGAAATTGCATATACAGATTTCAACGGTCGTTGGAGAGCGGGTTTCAACTTCCAAAACTTAGGTCCGAAAATAAAATACGATGCGGCAGCAGCAGATGAGAGCAGCGCTAACTTCCTTCCTGCCAATATGCGATTGGGAGCCGGTTTCGATTTCCTGTTGGATGAATACAATACCGTGTCGGTCAGCGCTGAAGTCACGAAGCTTTTGGTACCAACACCACAAGACCCGGATCTTGATGGCGATGGCGACATAACTGCAGAAGAACGTGCTCAAAATAACAGTGATTACCAGCGAATCAGTTGGGTATCCGGGATATTCTCGTCATTTGGTGATGCACCGGACGGTTTCAGCGAAGAATTGAAAGAATTTACCTATTCTGTGGGTGCCGAGTATTTATATCAAAACTCTTTTGCTTTCCGGCTTGGTTATTTCAACGAAAACGAACTTAAGGGTGCCCGGAAATTTTTCTCGCTGGGCGCAGGATTCAAATACAATGTCGTAAAAATCGACGTATCATACCTGTTCTCGGCTTCCAAGATCAAAAACCCGCTCGAAAACACACTGCGATTCTCACTCACTTTTAATTTAGGTGAATCGTACGAAGAATATTAGCAAGAAAGCAATCCAATAAACTATCCAAATTACCTCCGGGAAATTTGGATTTTTTTTCCCTTAACATCAACAAATACGATGGAAGAAATTTCAGTTAACACGAAAGTTACAGTATACAAATCCCTATCCGACTTACCTCAAACCACAACAAATTTGATGGAACAGGCTATCGGGATAAGAAAGAAAGCCTATGCGCCGTATTCGAAGTTCCGAGTTGGTGCCGCAGTTTTGCTCGACAATGGCGAAGTTGTTTTAGGATCGAATCAGGAGAACGCGGCCTACCCTTCCGGGCTTTGTGCTGAACGTGTTGCAATTTTCCATGCGGGCGCTGTTTATCCCGATGCGACTATTTTGCAAATCGCGATTTCAGCTGCCTCCGACGTCCATACTACAACTTCACCGATTCCGCCCTGTGGCTCATGCCGACAATCGATTGCGGAATATGAATTCCGACAAAGCCGGCCAATCGAACTATACTTTATGGGTGAAACAGGAGCTATATACAAATCGGATTCATTAAAAAATCTGTTGCCATTTTCGTTCGATAAAAACTTCCTCTAAAAGGCTAAAAACATCACCTTATATTTTAGTTCTAAAAAGTAATGTGCTATTTTTGCTTCTTGCGTGATTTGTGCCAAATGCACCTGTCACCATCCTAACGTTCAGCAAATATCAACATGAAAGAAGTTACAAAAGACGTTTATTTAAAGTGGTATGAGGATATGCTGCTTTGGCGGAAATTTGAAGATAAACTAGCAGCATTATACATTCAGCAAAAAGTTCGCGGGTTTCTGCATTTATACAACGGACAGGAAGCCGTTTTAGCAGGCGCTTTGCACGCGATGGATCTGTCGAAAGACAAAATGATCACCGCTTATAGAAACCACGTACAGCCAATCGGCATGGGCGTGGATCCGAAAAAGGTTATGGCTGAACTTCTGGGCAAAGTAACCGGAACCTCAAAAGGCATGGGCGGATCGATGCACATTTTCTCAAAAGAACACGGTTTTTATGGCGGTCACGGAATTGTTGGAGCACAAATACCTGTTGGCGCCGGCATTGCATTCGCCGATAAATACTTCAGTACCGGCGGTGTTACGTTAACATACTTCGGTGACGGAGCTGCCCGCCAGGGATCGCTGCACGAAGCATTCAACATGGCCATGCTATGGAAACTTCCGGTAGTATTTATAGTGGAAAACAACGGCTACGCAATGGGAACATCGGTAGAGCGAACTGCAAACCATACCGATATCTGGAAACTCGGCCTTGGTTATGAAATGCCATGCGGACCGGTAGACGGCATGAATCCGGTGAAAGTGGCCGAAGCAATGGACGAGGCCATCGAACGGGCACGTCGTGGCGACGGACCAACATTCCTTGAAATGAAAACTTATCGATACCGCGGACATTCAATGTCGGATGCTCAGCTATACCGCACCAAAGAAGAAGTTGAAGAGTATAAAAAAATCGATCCGATTACGCAGGTTCTCGACATCATAAAAGAAAACAACTACGCTTCTGAAGATCAAATCGCAACTATCGATCAGCGGGTAAAAGACCTGGTTGAAGAGTGTGCTGCATTTGCCGAAGAATCCGATTTCCCGGAAATCCAGCAGTTATACGACGTCGTGTACGAACAGGAAAACTATCCATTCATCCCTCATAAACTTTAACCCGTTATGGCTACAGTAATAAAAATGCCGCGACTAAGCGATACGATGACCGAAGGCACTGTCGCAACCTGGCTCAAAAACGTTGGCGATAAAGTTAGTGAAGGTGATATTTTGGCCGAAATCGAAACCGATAAAGCCACCATGGAATTTGAATCATTCAATTCCGGTACATTACTGCACATTGGTATCCAAGCAGGCGAAACAGCACCTGTTGATTCATTACTTGCGATTATTGGTGAAGAAGGCGAAGATATTTCCGATTTAGTCAAAGGCGGATCTTCCTCCGAAGACAAATCGGAAACCGAAGAAAAGAAATCGCAAAAAGAAGGAAATACAGACGAAGATAAAGCCGACCCCAAAAACGATACTGACTCTTCAAAATCAGATGAAGAAGAAGACGACGCTCATTCTGACGAGTCAACTTCAACCGACCTACCCGAGGGTGTGGTCGTGGTAACAATGCCACGGCTAAGCGATACAATGACCGAGGGGACTGTTGCAAGCTGGCTTAAAAAAGTTGGCGACAAAGTTTCTGAAGGTGATATTTTAGCCGAAATCGAAACCGACAAGGCCACCATGGAATTCGAATCGTTCAATGCCGGAACCTTACTTCACATCGGAATTCAGGAAGGCGAATCGGCGCCCGTAGATAGTGTATTGGCGATCATAGGGCCGGAAGGTACCGACGTTTCAAATGTGGCACAGAACTATAAAAAAGGTGCTGAAACAAAACAAACACCTAAAGAATCAGCCAAAGCTGAAGAAAAGCAATCAGAAGCTGAATCCGATACTTCAAATGATACACAAGAGACATCTGAAGAAGGAAAACGAATTTTCATTTCTCCATTAGCGCGCCGCATCGCTGAACAAAAAGGCATTAAAATATCTGATGTAAAAGGATCGGGCGAAAATGGCCGTATCGTTAAAGCCGATATCGAAAGCTACAAACCAAAAGCGCAGGAAGAGAAAGCAGAAACAAAAGCAGAGACGAAAGCAGAAACTGCTGCTACCCGCGAGTCGGTTGTCAAACCATATATCCCGGCAGGAAAAGAAGCTACCGAAGAAATTAAAAATTCGCAGATGCGCAAAATCATCGCGAAACGTTTGGCAGAATCGGCATTTACCGCTCCGCATTTCTACCTGACGATCGAAGTGGCAATGGATAGCGCAATGGCGTCCCGCAGCACTATCAATGCACTGCCGGATACAAAAGTATCTTTCAATGATTTGGTGATTAAAGCAGCTGCAATGGCATTGCGGAAACATCCAAAAGTGAATTCGCAATGGACAGACGAAAATACCATCATAAACCAACATATCCATATTGGTGTCGCTGTAGCGGTCGAAGACGGCTTGGTAGTTCCGGTACTTAAATTTGCCGACCAGTTGGGCTTAATGCAGATTGGGGCCAATGTCAAAGATTTCGCATCACGCGCCAAAGGCAAGAAATTACAACCTGCCGAAATGGAAGGAAGCACATTTACAGTTTCAAACTTAGGAATGTTCGGGATTTCAGAATTTACCTCTATTATCAATCAGCCCAATTCGGCAATCCTGTCGGTTGGTGCAATCGAACAAAAGCCGGTTGTGAAAAATGGTCAGATAGTAGTTGGAAATACGATGAAAGTTACTTTGGCATGTGATCATCGCACTGTCGATGGCGCTACCGGAGCACAATTCCTGCAAACATTCAGACAATATCTCGAGAATCCGGTCACAATGCTGGCATAATAACAAACCTCGCTCATAGCGGGGTTTTTTATTACTGTTTATTCTTAAGTTCGATCCATCTCGACATAAATTCGGTGCTGCGGTGCGAATGATGGTTTAGCATTCTACCTATGAAATTCCGACTGCGGTGATGCCCAAGATTGGCTTCCAGTTTCTGTATGGTTTCACGGAACAAGTCGGTAAATAATCTTCTGTCGAAGCCCTCGATAAGAATTTCATATCCATTTTCCTGAGCCGATAACCATTTTCCCTCATCGGTGTATAACTGCGTCGCTGCCGCGGCAAACCAATCAGGATCATCTGAAATGTATCCGTTCCATCGTGATCCATCGCCAATGCCTTCCGATCCGATGGTGGTGGTAACACTGGGCGTACCACACTGCATAGACTCGAGCAATTTGCCTTTTATGCCGGCGCCAAAGCGAAGTGGAGCCAGCATTGCGCGGGCGCTTTCTATAACTTCTCGCGAGCTCTCCGCCCTGCCGTGTACGATAAATCCGCTCCGAACATCAATCATATCCATTATGCTTTGGGGCATATATGCTCCATATATATGCAGCTTCACAGCAAGCTCCTGACGAATTATCGGCCATATTTTCGATTTCAAATAATGTACAGCGTCAAAGTTGGGTTTGTGAAGAAAATTACCAATGAACATAAAATCCTTCCGGTCAGCAAAAGACTTTACACGTTCCTGCGGAGATGCAAAAATTGGGAGATAAAGCAAAAGTGAACTCTCAATATTAAATTCGGTCTTTAAAAGATTGATTTCAAAATTCGATACGGCCAAAGTCAGGTCAGATCGATATATGCTGGCAATTTCGCGCAGAGTCAGGTCTTCGTCGACCACATCGATTTTAGCATCGTCAGGCTTGCTAACCGACAACTGTCGTGATCGCCGCAGACAATGCAGGTCTTCAGTATTAAGTATTCGGATAGCAGTCGGGCAAACATCCGCCACACGCCAACCAAACTGTTCTTCAGTCATGAACCGATCAAATACAACAATTGATGGTTGAAGTTTCACCAGTCTCGCGTTAAACGAATCGCAATTCAGGACTATTGATAACTGCGCGATTTCGAGCGTAGCGCTGTTATCAGACCGTTGGGCTGTGCTGGCAAACGTCACAGTATAACGATTTTCTTGGAATAGTTCAATCAGCTGCAACATCCTCGTACCGGCAGCAGACGACTCAGGTTCTGGCCACACATGGCCAACGATTAAAACATTTTTGCTGGAATTAGGCATAAAAAAAGATTGCCGGTTGGTGGCAATCTGTATATAAAATTAGAGACAAAATCTACTCAGCTACGATCCACATCCCATCGCGGCGAATCTCAACCGGATTCCAGAATTGTTCAGTGGCCGAGTCGGTCTTTTCTACTTTCGTTTTAATCTTTACCTCCGGCTTTTTCTTGAGCTTCTCCTTATCGGATGAAAATACCAACTGATGTGCTTCATTAATGATCTTTTCTGAAATCGAAAACAATACCGATGGACTCGGAAAGCCTTTACTGTATCCTTGGCTCGCAATCAAAAGCGCAAAAAGTAAGATAAAATTTTTCATGACTAAAAATTTAAAACCCAAATATAATTAAATCGGTGCAACTATTTATAATCAAACGAATTAATTATCAACCTCTAATAGCGATAAAGATATTTAGGTCGTGCCCTTCGCCGGATTCTCTGTACTAAGATAATAATGCCGCAGGCTCGGGTCGGGCTGTCCGTTGTATCGCGGACAAGTTAGAAAGTTTAAACTTCTAAAACAAAAAACCCCGACCGATAGGTCAGGGTTTTTCTAAACAA
>JADMKR010000053.1:1523-6334 GCA_015478765.1 Flavobacterium sp. | reverse complement strand
TTAATGTTCTTAATGGTTTAAATTTTTACCACTGACTACGCAGTTTTTGCGGATTTTTCGAACCATTAAAATTCGTTTAGTCTTATAGCTCTTAATATTCTTAATAGTTTATTTTTTACCGCACCAAACGTGTCAATTACTTTACCACAAGATCAAACTTTTCCAGTAAGCCTTTCAATCCATCACGGGAAAATTTTGCCTTTTTCATCTTATTTTTCTCAGGATTAATAGAGAAATTAAAGCTCGTAGTGAAATCACAACCCGAAAGATCGGAATTGTGGAAAACCGATTTGTACAGATCGCAGTTGTCAAATATCGCCTGCTTCAGATTAGCGTCCATGAAATCAGCCGCCAAGATCGTACAGTCTGTAAACAGCGTCTGTTTGAGCTGTAAGGTGTAGAATTTTGCGTAATTCAGCTTACAACCATGAAACTCGATATCAAAGAACAATTTGTCGACCATCGCAAAATTGACATTGGTAAAATTGCAGTCGGTGAATTTTGCCGAACGAAAAGCAACGTAATTAATCTTGGCCTCTTCAAAGTTGCACGACCTAAAGTCACAATCGGTGAACGATGTACCCAAATAATCGCAGGCGCTCAGGTCACAATCGGTAAAAACACACCTTTCGAAATCTGTATGCATGATGTTGGCCGAATCGAAAATTCGCTGCTCAAATGTTTTATCGAGAATATAGTTTGAATCCATTGGATAAAGAAAGCGCAAATATACTAGGGAAACCACCTCGGCCTGCAAACAATATGTTTCTGCGGTGACACAAATTGCATCTTATATGAAAATGGGAAGCCGCGTGGCGGTAGTCGACCAAAAAGGTGCGCCTTCTAAATCAAAAACGCTGAGTTCTTAACATAGGTGAATGCAAAACGGGATATTAAGGCCGAAATTTGTAACTGATTATCAGCATATTATTCATAACTTAATAGACCTGCTTACCGATTGATGATTGAATGAGCCGGTCTGCTATTAAATTTTGTTGATTATGGACGCTATAAAAAAAGTTGTTGTGATTGGCGGTGGATTCGCCGGCGTAAATCTAATTGAGCACCTGGCAAACGAACGTTCTTTCCACGTCACTTTGGTCGACAAAAACAACTATAACTTCTTCCCGCCCCTGTTGTATCAGGTGGCAACTGGGTTTTTAGATGCGTCGAACATCAGTTATCCGTTTCGAAAATTGTTTGCGGGCAAAAAAAATGTGTCTTTCCAACTTGGCGAACTGATAAAAATCGATTCGGGCTCACAGATAGTACATCTTTCAACAGGCACGCTGAGTTACGACATTTTGGTATTGGCAACCGGAACCGAAAGCAACTATTTCGGAATGGAAAATATTAAAAAAGCCGCAGTTCCAATGAAGACCATGTACGATGCGATCCATATGAAAAATACGCTGCTCCTGAAAATGGAAGAAGCTACCCGGGCGAAAACAGAAGAAGAAAAGCAACGGCTTACGACCATAGTAATTGCCGGCGGCGGGCCCACGGGAGTTGAGATAGCAGGAATGCTGGCTGAAATGCGAACCAATATCTATCAGAAGGATTATCCTGAACTCGCCAATCATCTTCCGACAATTTACCTGGTCGACGGCGCGCCCACATTACTCGGCCCAATGAGTAAGAAATCGCAGGATTATACATTGGAACATCTTGTCAAAATGGGCGTCATCGTACAGCTTAATAAGCAGGTAAAAGACTATGTCGATGGTGCCGTTCATTTTGCCGATGGCGAAAGCATTTCTACCGAACTGCTGCTGTGGACGGCGGGAGTGACGTCTAAAATATTTGACGGAATCCCAGCTGAAGCATACGGTCGGGGTCGCCGATTAGTTGTCGACGAATTCAATCAGGTACAGGGCTTTACCAACATTTATGCAATTGGAGATACCTGTATCCAAACATCCGACAGCGCTTTCCCGAATGGCCATCCGCAATTGGCGCAGGTTGCCAAACAGCAAGGTCAAAACCTGGCCGATAATCTTAAAGCGCTCACAGCCAATGAAACTCCAAGGCCATTCATTTATGATGACAAAGGAAGCATGGCAATCATCGGCCGAAATAAAGCCGTAGCCGACCTTACAACACCTGATAAGCATATTAACGGCTGGCTCGCCTGGATCATCTGGCTGTTTGTACACCTGGTTTCATTACTCAATTTCAGAAACAAACTATTTACTTTCTACAACTGGGCGATCGCTTTCTTTTCCAAAGACCATTCACTGCGAATGATCATCAGGCCCGATGTAGGACAGGGTGAAGAAAAAACGATGACTAGTAACTAAAAATGAAGTTATCGTTAGTTATAAACCAATGGAATATAGAACGAAATACAATTTTGTAACACAATTTTTAAATATAAAATCATGAAAAATTCAGAAAAAAAAGCTGTTATTATTACTGGTGCAGCGATGGGCCTCGGACTGGCAACTGCAAAAGAACTTGCCTCACGCGGGATAAATCTTGCACTGGTCGATTATAACGAAAAGGGTCTGGCAGACGCTAAAACGGAAATCAGCAAAGAATTCCCATCGGTAGAAATACTAACTGTCGTTGCCGACGTATCGGATGAAGAAGCCGTAAAGAACTATGTAAAGCAGACTGTCGATAAATTTGGTACGATCGAAGGCTTTTACAACAATGCGGGAATCGAAGGCAAACAAGCCGGAATCACCGAATATGATGTAAACGTGTTCAAAAAAGTAATCGACATCAATTTGATGGGTGTTTACTACGGATTGCGCTACGTAATTCCGGTGATGCAAAAACAAAAGTACGGCCGCATCGTGAACGTGGCATCGGTGGGTGGAATACGTGGTGTGCTGAACCAGGTACCGTATGTCGCCAGTAAACACGCCGTTTCGGGTATGACAAAAAACGCCGCATTGGAATACGGCCGGGACGGAATCAACACCAATGCTATTGCGCCGGGCGCGATATTGACGCCAATGGTCGCCGAAGCATTCAAACAGGTTAATCCCGACGATCCAAAAGCAGCCGAAACCGAATACGCACAGCGCAACCCTATTAAACGCTTGGGCCTTCCTGCCGAAGTCGCCAAGGTGGTCGCGTTCCTACTAAGTGAAGATGCTTCGTACGTAAACGGACAAACCATTGCAATTGATGGCGGTGAATCCAATATTTACGGAAACGTTTAATTGCCACTACAGCGCATAATTTCAAAATTAATCTAAAACAAATAGTATGAAAAATTATAAAATTGGCGTGATCGTAGGTAGCCTTCGCAAAGAATCCTACAACTTAAAAACTGCGAAGGCATTGATGGCCATGGCACCACAGTCCTTATCGATGGAGTTAATCAATATTGCAAATTTGCCGATGTTCAACGAAGATCTGGAGGCCACTCCGCCTCAGGAATGGGAAACCTTCCGCAACCAGATTAAAGCGGTCGACGGATTACTTTTCCTCACTCCCGAATACAACCGATCGGTTCCCGGCGTTCTCAAGAACGCGATCGATGTGGGATCCCGACCGTACGGTAAAAATTCGTTTGACGGAAAACCCGCAGGCGTAGTAAGCGTTTCCATCGGTAATATAAGCGGTTTTGGTGCCAATCATCATTTGCGGCAGTCATTGGTTTTCTTGAATATACCAACGATGGCGCAACCGGAAGCGTACATTGGTGGGGCGGCCAACCTGTTTGATGATTCGGGGACACTTACCAATGATTCCACTAAAGATTTCCTGTCGGGATTTTTAGGGGCATTTGAAAAGTGGATTGACACCAATACAAAATAAAAACTTATTCTAAATTCCGTGGTTTCAGTAAGATTGCCGGCTTGACCGTACAACTTTGTTTTATTCTTATATTTAGAATATCAAAACTGAAACCATGGAATTATTTACAATTGACTGGAAGGAGATCTTCGCGGTGGAAATGGGTGTTTTCGAACTTGTGCTCCGCGGAACATTAATCTATGTCGGAATTCTAGTCCTTTTGCGTATACTGCCGCGTCGCACCGGTGGCGAATTTGAAATGATGGATTTTCTATTCATAATTCTTATCGCCGAAGCTGCGACCCACGCCCTGGGAGATTATTCGTCAATCACCGAGGGCTTTATTGTAATTATCACGCTGATGACATGGAACTACGTGCTCAATGTGCTGACGTATCACTCGCCATTTGTTGAACGACTTATGGCCGCCAAACCGTTGCCAATAATAAAAAACGGCAAACTGATCAGAAAAAATATGCGCCGCGAATATATCACCCTGGCCGAATTGATGGAACACCTGCGCGAACAAGGGCTGGAGGACTATCAGGATATAAAAATCGCACAGGTTGAAGGCAATGGGAAGATTAGTATAATTCGCTTCTAAGCTGAAGCCGAAATACTATCACCGATAACGCGCGCTGCGTCACTTGCAACATGTTAAAAAAACTGGGGTAAAAATCTCAGTAAATCCTAATTTCCACTATATTGCCTTCCATTACAAAATCGCCTTATGACTACCTAAATACCACAAGTATTAACAAGTTCGGCGACGTATGTCCGAAGCTCGAAAGGAAAGTATTCCTCCAACAAGATTTGTAATAACGACAAAACAATGATGTAAAAAGTTTCCTGCCACAGGTAAAATTGCATTCTATTGAATTGATCAAAAAGCAGAAGCAAGAAAATAACACATGACAAGGAAATCTGGAGTGATAATACTTATTTTCTGCATTGTAAAGTTGGCATTACATCTCATTGCCGACAACCATTCCGGTTTTCAGGGGGACGAACTGTTGCATATTGAGTCTGGTAACCATCTGGCATTCGGCTATATGGAG
>JADMKR010000053.1:0-1513 GCA_015478765.1 Flavobacterium sp. | reverse complement strand
CCCTAATCGGATTATTGGCTTTCATCCAAAATCTGACTGGCAGTTCATCGGTGTTTATTCATCACATTTTTCCGCATATCGGCAGTATTCTAATCATCATTTATGTTGCAAAAATCACGGTTGAACTCGGCGGAAAAAACAAGGCGATATTTCTGGCTTTGTTATGCATCATCATTGCTCCCGGATTTGGACGTTCGCAACAACTTTTCCAGCCGGTAGTATTCAGTCAGCTATTTTGGGTACTGAGTTTTTTCCAGCTTACGAGGTTTGTAAAATTCCGCGACAGCAAAAGTTTATGGTACCTGACAGCATTTGCAGTTCTTGGCTTTTCGGTGAAGTATGATGCGCTGTTTTTTATCTTCGGACTATCGGCACTATTATTTTTCAAAACGACCCGACAGGCACTCATACAGCATCAGTTCTGGAAAAATATTATGGTAGCTGCCGTGGTTTTGTTGCCAAATTTCATCTGGCAATACACAAACGATTTCCCTGCACTGAAAATGTTTGACCGACTCTACGAAACACAACTCGACAGCATATCACGCACCGACAGTTTAATGCAATTGCTAATAGAGGTAAATCCGCTGACTTCATTGTGGATAGTTTTACCCGGTCTCGCATTTATGTTTTATAAATGGCGCAGACAGAACCTTCCGCTAGCGGTGTCAATTGTTTTGTCGGCTTGTTTCTTACTTTTATTAAACGGAAAGCCTTACTATTTCTACCCTCTCATACTTACGATTATTCCGTTTGGTGCCTTATTTTGGGAACGACTAGCAAAAGCAAATAAAAAATGGATGGTCTATCTCGTGACTGCGGTCCTGTTACCCGGCGCGCTGTTAATTCCCTTCGGCATGCCGGTTTACGATCTTGATAACTATTTAGCTAAAATCTATCCTTACGAAAAGAAAGAAGTCGCCGGCGGAAAATATGCAGTTTCTTTTGAAGAGTATTATTCCGAAGAAAAATGGCGTCAAACGATGCAGCAACTTCATCACGTTCATGATAGTCTATCTGCAAATGAGAAAGAGAATTGCCTTATTTGGGGAAAACATTACAAGCAGGCGGGCGCAGTGAACTTGTTTGGGCCTAAATATGGTTTGCCATCCGCATTTTCGTATCATGGAAGTTTTTTCAATTGGTCGCCAAACGGGCAAATGCCGAACACAATAGTAGCGTTCAGGGATAGTCAGCCGGATGGCAAGGACTTCTTTGAGCCGTTCTTTGAAGAAGTTATTCCTGTAAGCACAATCTATAACCCGTATGCCAAAAAGGAAGACGAACTGTATCAAACGATTTTTATCTGTAGAAAACCCAAGCAGGACTTTGATCGGATGAAGCAACTTTTTGAGGCGAGGATATTCGAATGAACGGTAGGTTTTGGGGTACAAGCGGCCAAACGCGTCTTCGTTTTTTATCGGGGAATCAAAATTGCGCAGGTTGAAGGCAATGGGAAGATTAGTATAATTCGGAATTAGGTTGCATTTAAAAACCCCGTCTTGCAATTTTG
>JADMKR010000052.1:4760-6375 GCA_015478765.1 Flavobacterium sp. | reverse complement strand
CGGCGGACCGTTCTGGGTCAGCGGCGCAAATGGAACTTCGCTACAAATTGTCGAATCATCTCAAGTCGACCTGCAAAACAATGAACAACGCGCCATACTTGAAAGCGCCAAATATTTTAATCCGGTCGACATAGTGTGTGGTATCAAAAAATTCAATGGTGAGAAGTTCGATTTGAACGAATTTGTCGATCACGAGGCGGGTTTTATCGTCAGCAAGACAAAAGGCGGCCGCGACATAAAGGCCTACGAGCTGCCGGGATTGTGGAATGGCGGCATGGCGAAATGGATCACGATTTTTGTGGAAGTCCCGCTTTCGACATTCAATCCGGTCAAAACAGTCAACGATTTGCTTAAACCCGCACACCAGCCTTCATAATGGATACCGAGAAGCTAGTATCAGAAATCAGTTATAAAGCCGTTCGTAGCAGTGGCGCCGGCGGTCAAAACGTCAACAAAGTGTCGTCGAAAGTGGTGCTGTCGTTCGATCTTCTGAAGTCACAGGCATTGTCCGACGAGGAAAAAGCAATCGCCGAAAATAATCTTTCAACGCGCCTTACCAATGACGGAATCCTGATCCTGAATTGCGACGAAGACCGCAGCCAGCTCAAAAATAAAGATATCGTGACCAAACGGTTCCTGGACATTATCACAAAAGCGCTCCACGTTCCAAAAGCACGCAAGAAAACCAAAATCCCAAAATCGGTAATTAGAAAAAGGATTAAAGACAAGAAAAACCTTTCGGAGATAAAGCAGAACCGGAAGAAGCCGCGGTTGTAATTTGAAAATTTGAAAATGCGGTAATTTGTAAATTTACCTTAAACCTTAAACCTTAAACCTTAAACCCTGAACCAAAATCCAAAATCCAAAATCCAAAACCCCTAACTCCTAACTCCTAACTCCTAACTCCACCCGAGCCTGCAAGGCGAACGGAGCGAAGCTAAATCCCTAACTCCCATATCCAATTTCCAAATTATCACATTTCCAAATTTCCAAATTCTCAAATTAATCCTATCTTTGCCCCGTCTCAAAGGGGTGCTCGCAAGGGCTGAGATTATACCCATCGAACCTGGGCAGGTAATGCTGCCAAGGAAAGGCCAAGCGTCGAATGTCTGATAAACATTTTTAGCGAGGAGCCGAAAGTTGCGCAGACGTGCGTGATTTCAGCTACCCCGGCGCGAAGCAAAACACAATCAAAACCAAAGAATAATTCCCCCTTTTATTCGTAAAAAACTTTACGGATGAATACTTTTTTTTCTTTTTTTCTTGGGCGCGACCACAAGGGTCGTGCTTTCGGCGGTACGCGGTACCTCGCCTCAATCACTCGCGCGAGAGCCGCAACTGGCATCGCAATTTTTCTTTTAAAGGCAAACGCCGCGGCGCAGGAAATTCCGGCCGATTCAACCCAAACAGCCTTGCCGCTCGATGAGGTGCTGATTTCCGCAATCCGCGCCGGTGAAAACACACCGGTTACATTTACAAACCTCTCCAAAAAGGAAATCGCCAAGCGCAACCTTGGTCAGGATATTCCCATTCTGATGAACTTCATGCCGTCGGTGGTAACGACTTCCGATGCCGGCGCCGGTGTAGGCTATACCGGAATCCGCGTTCGTGGAAG
>JADMKR010000052.1:0-4660 GCA_015478765.1 Flavobacterium sp. | reverse complement strand
TACGGAAGTTTCAATACACGCAAGCATACCGTCAAATTCAGCTCCGGCCTTATGAACGATCATTTTGAACTGGCCGGCCGTTTGTCGAACATCGCATCTGATGGCTTTATCGACCGCGCCACATCCGACCTGAAATCGTACTTTTTACAGGGAACTTTCGTCAAAGGAAATACGCTTATAAAAGCATTGGCGTTTGGCGGAACTGAAAAAACGTATCAAGCTTGGAATGGCGTTGAAGATCTCGACAAACTCAACAATGACCGCACCTACAATCCGGCAGGTGAGTACATCGATGATCAGGGCAATATCCGTTATTATGACAATGAAACCGATAATTATCAGCAGGATCATTATCAATTGCATTGGAACCAGCGACTCAATAACCGCTGGAGTACCAATTTGGCACTTCATTATACTAAAGGGACGGGCTATTATGAGAATTATAAGGTGGGCGAGGACGTAAGCGATTACGGATTGGAACCTTCGACTATCGACGGCGAACTGATCGACGAAACCGACCTGGTCCGTCAAAAATGGCTCGACAACGATTTCTGGGGAACAACCTTTTCAGCAAATTATAAAGGCGAAAAAATGGATATCGTTCTGGGCGGTGGAATGAATAAGTATGAAGGCAGCCATTTCGGGAATGTGTTGTGGACACGAAGCGTCATTCTTCCCGAGAACAATTTCAGGTATTACAACGATAATTCGGTTAAAACAGACGTGAATTTTTTCGCGAAAGTAAATTACGAAATCACCACAAAATTCAGTGTTTTCGCCGACATGCAGTATCGTAACGCAGCATTTTCGGCCAACGGCAATGAAACGGGAATCGTCGACGACAATTTTAATTTCTTCAACCCGAAAGCCGGGCTTACCTTTATCGCATCTGATCGCAGCAACATTTATTTCTCCTATGCGAAAGCGAACCGTGAGCCTAACCGCAACGACTACGAATCGGGTAACCCGCGTCCGGAGCAGCTTAACGATTTTGAACTGGGTTGGCGTTATACTGCGCCAAAAACCAGACTTAATATCAATGGCTACTACATGCGTTATAAAGACCAGTTGGTCTTGACCGGTGAGTTGAATGATGTTGGCGCACCTTTACGCGAAAATGTCGGGAATAGTTACCGTTTGGGTGTTGAGATCGACGCATCGGTACAAATCAACGACAAATGGGTTTTACGACCAAACATGACGGTCAGCACCAATAAAAACGAAGACTTTGTTTTTGAACGCGATGGCGTCCTCCAAAATCTTGGCGATACGAATATTGCATTTTCGCCAAATGTGATCGTAGGGAATATCGTGACTTTCATGCCAATCAGTAATTTGCAGATGTCGCTTTTAACGAAGTTCGTCGGTGAACAATACATGGGCAATATCGATTCGCCAAACTCAAAACTCGAAGCATATTCGGTTACCGATTTCAACGTGATGTTTGAGATACGGCCAAAATCAATATTCGATTCAATAATTTTCAGCGGTTTGGTAAACAATGTTTTTAACCTGAAATACGAATCCAACGGGTATTTTTACACGTATGATGACAATTGGTCGAGTCCGACGACCATCACTACAATAGAAGGCGCCGGCTATTATCCGCAGGCAGGAATTAACTTTCTTACGGGCGTGACCTTGAAATTCTAGATTTTTTGTTTTAGTTTGAAGAGCCTGCAGCGATGCAGGCTTTTTTTATTGGAATGTTGTACTTTTAATTTTTTAGCTACAAACAGATGAAAACTAAATTTTTACTATTTGCGATTTTCATAATATCGGTTGCCGCCGCACAACAAAAGCCGAAATTCAAATATATAAATCCGCTGATCGGCACTCAACGAATGGGACATACATTTCCCGGCGCCACAGTTCCGTTCGGATCGGTGCAGCTCAGTCCGGAAACAGATACAATCTCGTATGAGCGAAATGGCAAGTATAACGGCAAAGTGTACGAGTATTGCGCCGGTTATCAATACGACGACAAAACCATAACCGGATTCAGCCATACCCATTTCAGCGGAACCGGGCATTCGGATCTCGGCGATTTTCTGATCATGCCCACCACCGGAGTCCTGCAACTCAATCCCGGGACAGCATCGGCAACTGAAAAGGGCTATCGCTCCAAATATTCGCATGACAATGAAATCGCCGAAGCGAACTATTATAAAGTAAAACTTGACGATTATAATATTACCGCTGAAATGACTACTTCACAACGCGTCGGGTTTCATCAATACACGTTTCCCAAAACCGATTCGGCTCATATCATACTCGATCTGATGGCCGGGATTTACAACCACAATGAAAAAAATGTATGGACATTCGTGCGTATCGAGAACGATACTTTGATCACCGGATATCGGCAAACGCAAGGCTGGGCACGAACACGAACGGTTTACTTTGTCATGTCGGTTTCAAAACCTTTTAAAAGTTATGGTTTTCAGAAAAATGATGAGAATAACATCTATAACGGCTTTTGGCGAAAATTTGACCAATCGAAGAATTTCCCCGAAGCGGCAGGGCGCAAACTGAAAATGTATCTCGATTTTGACACCAACGAAAACGAACACATCAAAATAAAATTTGCGTTATCGCCTGTCAGTACCGCCGGCGCGTTGGCAAACATGACGTCGGAAATCCCGCACTGGAACTTTGAACGGACTAAATCTGAAGGCCAGCAATTGTGGGAAAAGGAACTGCAACGAATCGAAGTCGAAACGCTGACAGAAGACGATAAAATAAATTTTTATACAGCCATGTATCACGCTTTCATCAATCCGACGGTTTACATGGATTCTGATGGAAAATACAAAGGCCTTGACCAAAATGTGCATCAGGCCGACGGCTTTACAAACTACACCACTTTTTCTTTATGGGATACTTATCGGGCGTTGCATCCGTTGTTTAACCTGGTTCAGCCAAAGCGAAACAGTGACATGATCCGGTCGATGCTGGCACACTATGATCAAAGTGTTCACAACGCACTTCCGGTGTGGTCGCATTACGCCAATGAGAATTGGTGTATGATCGGCTATCATGCCGTGTCAGTCATTGCCGATGCGGTTGCAAAGGGAAATTCCGATTTTGATGTGCAGAAAGCGCTAAAAGCAAGTATTTCGTCGTCGAACCTGGATTATTACGACGGAATCGGTTATTATAAAAATCTGGGATATGTGCCCGAGGACAAGAACGGCGCTTCGGTTTCGAAAACGCTTGAATATGCCTATGATGATTGGTGCATCGCCCAAATTGCTAAAGCCGCCGGTGATGAGAAAGCATATGCCGAATACAGCAAGCGGGCGCAAAATTACAATAATGTGTTCGATAATAATTCGGGATTTATGCGTCCTAAATTCAGTAATGGAAAGTTCAAAGCAGAATTTGATCCGCTTGATACCCACGGACAAGGTTTTATTGAAGGCAACGCATGGAATTACAGCCTATATGTTCCGCATCATCCCGAGCAACTTGTTGAACTGAATGGCGGCAAAAAGCGATTTGCTGAACATCTTGACGAACTGTTCACCATGGAACTTCCCGATAAATATTTTGCCGACACCGAAGATATTACCCGTGACGGGATCATCGGCAATTATGTGCATGGCAACGAGCCATCGCATCATGTTGCGTATCTGTATAACTGGACCAGTGAACCTTGGAAAACACAGGAAAAGGTCAGGATGATTCTGAAGCGAATGTATCATTCGGGCCCCGATGGACTTGGTGGAAACGACGACACCGGCCAAATGAGCGCGTGGTATATTTTCTCGGCATTGGGTTTTTATCCTGTTTCGCCCGGATCACCCGATTATGCACTCGGCAGTCCGCTGGTAAAAAGCGCAGTTTTGCGATTTGAAAATGGTAAAACGTTGAAGATAACGGCCAAAAACCAGAGCGATAAAAATGTGTACGTAAAAAATGTTACGCTGAACGGAAAAACAGTAGATCGCTTCACAATTTCGCACGATCAAATTGTGAACTGCGGGGATTTGATTTTTTATATGGACAGCAAACCTAACAAAAACCGACAATGAGGACTTTATATATTCTAGTAGTATCGCTTATAACTTTTCATGCTTTGGCTCAGGAAGTCGGCAAGGTCAATGATTTCGCCGATTGGGTAAACCCGTTAATGGGAACACTTTCCAAACCTTCATTGTCCAATGGTAATACCTATCCTGCAATTGCGCTTCCTTGGGGAATGAACTTTTGGTCGCCGCAAACCGGAAAGATGGGCAGCGGTTGGATGTATTCGTATACCGATGACAAGATCCGCGGATTCAAGCAAACACATCAGCCATCACCATGGATGAACGATTACGGCCAATTTTCAATAATGCCGGTTACCGGAAAGATTCGATTTACCGAAGACGATCGTGCAAGTTGGTTTTCGCATAAATCGGAAATCGCCAAGCCTTATTATTATAGTGTTTATCTCGCCGATCATGACGTCACGACAGAAATTTCGCCAACAGAGAGATCCGCAATTTTCCGATTTTCGTTTCGGGAAGGCGACAGTGCGCACGTGGTAATCGACGCCTTCGATAAAGGATCGTATGTCAAAATAATTCCGGCCGAAAATAAAATTATAGGTTACACGACCAAAAACAGCGGCGGCGTCCCATCGAATTTTAAAAACTATTTTGTGATCCGATTT
>JADMKR010000051.1 GCA_015478765.1 Flavobacterium sp. | reverse complement strand
ATGCCTAATCTTGGCGCCAAAGACCCGCTTCATAACGGTAAAATTTGCTATGGTGAAGATTTGACAAAGGTTCCCCCGTTGTCCAAATTGGAACTGAAATGGCTCCTGACTGCTTATGAACAAACGGCCGACAAAGCAAAATTTTTTAATCCGTTTTTTTCAAAACTCGCCGGAACCACCCAATTACAGCGTCAGATAGAATCGGGGCTGTCAGAAAACGAAATTCGAAAAGGTTGGGAGAAGGGTATTGCAGACTTTAAAAATATAAGAAAAAATTATGAAATCTACTAAACTTGGATAGGCCGAATATGCGTATTTTAGATAAAAATTGCGATATCATCAACATTTAAAAACATACATCATGAAAAAAGCGGAATTGATAGTAGGATATATGGACAAGTTAAAAGCCTTTATCGAGTTTGTCGACAGTTATCTTGATTTGGGACTCGAATTCCTGCACAAAGCAAAAGTTTACATTCAAAAAATCATTGAATTGATTCAAAAAGGAGTCGATTATCTTGTTGAAAATATGGGCGGTAGACCCGACAATCAAATTGGTGACGATTATCTATTTGTGTAAAGTAACAAAAGCCTTCTTCGGAAGGTTTTTTTATAGTGGCATTTTCCGTTTCATTTCTTCGACAATCCGGAAAGTTGCAGGGCATACAGGAATATTTTTTAATGTTATTGCCGCGATTTGGTGGAATTTCTTCCGGTCGGTATGTGGAAATTCGCGACACGCTTTGGGCCGGACTTCATAGATCGAGCAATAGTTGGCGTCATCTAAAAACGAGCACGGCAAAACCTTTAAAACATAGTCATTGTCTTCATCAATTTTCAGATACGAATCGACAAATTGCTGTGGTTTTTGACGCAAATGTTTGGAAATACGTTCAATGTCAGCATTGGTAAAAAGCGGGCCGGTAGTCTTACAGCAGTTTGCACACGTTAAACAATCCATCTTTTTAAACTCTGCCGCATGCAGTTCTTGCATCACATAGTCGATGTTTTTAGGCGGCTTCTTTTTAAGCTTATCGAAATACTTCTTATTTTCGGTATGCTTATCTTTGGCGAGCTTCTGGATATTATTTAGGTCGGCTTGCGATTTCATAATTGCTGCAAATCTAATCAAACCCATGCGTTGCACAAACTTCCTTAACACAATTCATGAAAGACCTTATTGGACAGGCTATTTACGATTATTACATAAATGAGGATCCCGCTGATTTAATTACTGAAACCTCGATTTCGGAAGCTGATGTAATGCCGGTCGAGTACTTTTTCCGGGAATTTTCGGCTATGCCTGAAATTGAGCAAGTGGCGCTAATGAACACTTACGGAAAAGTACTTGATGTAGGATGTGGCGCCGGAAGTCACGCGCTATATCTACAAAATAGAAACATCGAAGTTGTTGCCATCGATATTTCTCCACTAGCAATAAAAACCTGTGCACTACGCGGTGTAAAAAATGCAATGGTTGCGGATATTATGCAAATGGAAGGGCAATTTGATACCATTTTGCTGATGATGAACGGAACGGGAATCTGCGGAGAGCTTGAGAATCTGACTGCATTTTTAGCTAAACTCAAATCACTGCTGGCGCCCGGCGGACAAATACTGATTGACTCATCTGATATCGTATATATGTACACTGACGAACAGGAATTTACACGGCTGCCCGAGAAGGGATATTATGGCGAATTGACATTTTATGTAAAATACAAGAATCAAATGGCGGAGCCTTTCCCTTGGTTGTACACCGACTTCGCCATGTTGGAAAAGCATGCGCATCACGCCGGGCTGCAGGCCGAGGTATTGCTGCAGGGTGAACATTACGACTATCTCGCGCGCCTCTATTAAGTTGGAACAATTCCTTTATGCCAACATTTCTAAAAGACCAATCAAAGGGAAATCACGCCTGACTTAATGATATTTTTTAAAGCATCATACAGGATATCGAGGTCGGTTTGCGAATTATAAACATTGATTGAATATCTCAGATATACCCTGTCATTCAATGTCATTACAGGAATTTCAATCTTATAGTGCCGATATAGCACATCTTTAAGTTTTAGTGGATCGGCAGACCGAATCGGAATGCTTGCCATCTGACCCAAAAAGTCGTTGGTGATGGGACAAAGTGGTTCTGTATCCAATAAATTACAAAAAAGCTGATAATTGTCCTTTACTATTTGGCGGCATATTGAAGTTCTTTCATTCCACAAATTGCGGTTCATAAAGTCAATTGCAGTCGGGATTGTAAGATAAGCCGAAAAATCACGGGTTCCTTGTTGCTCGTGATATTCGAGGAATTGATTATCTGATGGGCCAGGATTACCAAAACCCCAACTAACAATAAGCGGGTCGAGCTGGCTTTGAAGTTCCTTTCGCACATACAAAAATGAGGAGCCTTTGGGTGTAAGCAACCATTTATGTAAAGCCCCGGTATAGTAATCGGGATCCAGATCACTTAGATCAAGCGGAATATGGCCCGGAATATGAGCGCCGTCGATAATTGTTATCAATCCTAGTTCTTTGGCCCTGATAATAATTTCCTTTACGGGGAAGAACATTGCGGTAACGCTGGACATATGATTAATAAAGACGACTTTGGTACGGCTAGTATATCCTTGCCAAAATTCTTCGATGACTTTTTCGGCGGATTTTACCGGAAGTGAAATTGGTTGCCGGACATATTTTGCTCCTGATTGACGGCAATAAAAGTCCCAGGTTCGGTCCATTGCGCCGTATTCGTGATTGGTAGCTAGAATTTCGTCACCTGCAGAAAGATGCAGACTCCGCATAATGGTATTGACCGCCGCGGTGGGATTTTGGGTAAAATAAAAGTCGGTTGGTAAACAATTAATATACTCCGCCAGGCAACGTTTGGATTCAAGCAAATACTTAGGCCCATCATTGACGATAAATTGCACGGGGTTTCTCTCCAATTGCAACTGCCAGTCCTGATAGGCATCAAAAACCGGTTTCGGACAGGCACCGAATGAGCCGTGATTAAGAAAGGTTATGTCCGGGCTCAGTAAAAAATGATCTTTCATATTATCAAAAAAAAATCCCGGAAATTCCGGGATTGAATAATTAATCTATTGCATGTATTTCATCATCATGGGTTGTAATCCCTGCCCCCACTGCTGAGCCGCTGTCATGGTTGCTGATGTAACCGCTTCGGCTCTTGCGGTGATTTTTTTACCGACAGGACTTTCGTAGAACTTCAACATTGCCTGTATGTCCTCCTTGGTATAGTTGTCAATATAAATTTGAACGATCTTGTCGTAATATGCCGGCATTGATGCATCAAATTCAACCAGGAAAGCTGCTTGTTTGTCAGCCGGAATTAAAGGCAAAATCTGATCTTTAGCCGCTTTCATCTGAGCTGCCGAACCGCTGGCTTCAATAACCTTCATAATATCTTTGCGTAGCGCTTCGTCCTGAGCGAATGTAAATTGAACAGCAAATAACAATACAAAAGCCAAAATTAGTTTTCTCATAGTTTTTTAGTTTAAGGTTTTAAAAGTAATATAAAATTTTAAAAAGTAACAGGCAAATAAAGCTGAATTACGGAATATTAAGATATTTATGAGTTTGCAAACTAACGCGCCATTTTGGATTTTGCATAACATAATCAACAATCAATGGGGTCATTTCCTCTCTTTTACTCCATTCTGGTTGCAGGAAAAGCATTGCCTTTGAATTGACCTTCGCAGCCTGCTCTTCGGCAAAAATGAAATCGTGTTTATTGTAGATTATCACCTTTAATTCGTGTGCACTTTCATAGACGCTTCGCGTAGGCAACATGGTTTTCTTAGGTGAAAGACATATCCAATCCCAGGTTCCGGTTAGAGGATATGCTCCAGAAGTTTCCATATGCACGCGCAAATTATGCGCTTTTAACTGGGTGGTTAATGAGGTCATATCGTACATCAGTGGTTCGCCGCCGGTTACAACGATAATTTTGGCAAACGACGCCGCTTTAGCCGCGATCATATTGATGGATGTTTCGGGATGTTGGGTAGCATCCCAACTTTCTTTCACATCACACCAATGACAACCAACGTTACATCCTCCCAACCTGATGAAGTAGGCAGCTGTCCCAGTGTGCGCGCCTTCGCCCTGAATGGTATAGAATTCTTCCATTAATGGCAGTGACAGCGATTTATCAATAGCAATAGGAGTACCGTGAATCATAGTTTTCAAATAATGCGCAAAGTTACGCAAAACGTACGCAATAGTTGTGGATGCTGATTCCAAAAAAAAACCGGCATTTGCCGGTTTTAAATTATTAAAGCTGTTTTAATGCGGAGGCAGCAAACTCGTTCTGAGGATCCAGTTGCAGTGTTTTATTAAAATACTCCTTTGCCTTCACAACGTCAGAGTTTGCATAATTCGATCCTATATTATTGTATGCCTCAATAAATCTGGCTTTATTAGCAGCGACCTCTTCAGCACCTTTTTGCGTTACAACGTCGATATACTGCTCATAATATTTGGTTTCCATTTCCATGTTTTCCAATAAACGATTTGTCCTGGCCCGGTATAAATATACGTCCTGCGTGGTAGGCGATGCGGCAATCACCTTTCCAAAAGCTTCATCTGCTTTTTTAAGCTGCTCAGCATTCGGAGTTTCCACGTCGCGCGCTGTATTGGCAAAATATATTGAATTTCCTAAATAGAAATTATCCAACAGGTGATTAAGCGATTTTGGATTGGTTACTGCAATTTCGTAAACGGCAGCTGCTTCCTTAAATTTTTTGTCTTCATATAATTTTCGGCCCAATTCGCTAAGGTCATTGGTCATTTCGATATCCAATTCTACTGCTTTTCGGATGTCGGCTAATCCGCTTTCGAATAAATTACTGTCAGTTTCCTCATCGGCAGTCGGTTCGGCTTTTCTTAATTTAGCCAATCCAAGATAGATATAATCGCGGGCAATTACTTTATTGGCGGGATTAGCAATAAAATCCTGTAATGATTGAATAGCGACATCCGTATTGCCATTTTCGTATGCAGAGTATCCTAAATAGCGAAGGATTCGCGGATTTACCTTATCAATTTGACGCATCTTTTCCGCTTCCACTTCCAAAGCTTTATAATCTTTAGCTAAAATAAGGAAATCGGCATGTCGCATCCGACTTGTCAATGAATAATCGGTAAGCGTCATGTATTTCTCGTAGTGACCTAGTGCGATTTTAATGTTTTTATCATAGTTTTTCGCATCGCTTATCGCCCACAAATAATACGTTTCGGCTAATTCCCTGTAAACAGGACCGTAATTGGGATCCAGCGCGATCACATCGTTAAACAAACGTACTGCTTCATTGAAAGATCGGGCTCCCTTTAAAAGCACACCTTGTTGCATTTTAGCGCGGAGCAGTGTGTTATCAGCACTATAAGCATTCCTGTAGGCAACATACGCGGCATTCTGATCTTTATTCCCATAATGCGCGTCGCCTAACGCTAACTGCACAAGCGGGTCTTGGGATTTTGTAGCAACGGCTTTCTCTAAGACGGAAAGAGCATTTTTGTAATCGGGTTTATCCGAATTCATATAGGCCTGCGCAACATATATGTAAGGTTCGACTTCCTTTCTCCGAACGTCAGATAATGCCTGTGAAAACTTTTCACGAGCAGCCGCAACATTACCGGCGTTCAGGTCAATCTGACCCAAACCGATATAATTGAGTTTACTGTCATCGGATGCCGATAATCCCTTTTGAAAATATATTTTGGCAGAATCCTGCAATTCTTGTTTCAGATAGATATTTCCAAGAAGAAAAGCAGCCTTTCCGTCTTGGGGTTTGGTGCTTACGATCGACTTAAGTTGGTTTTTAGCTTTTTCATATTGCTCCGCATCAATAGCCTTCTTTGCTTGATCGACGCTTTGTGCCGAACTGATCGCAACGGCACATATCGAGAAGAAAGCTATTGAGCCTGTTTTTAATTTATTCATGTTCATAGTTTTATAATTATGCTTATTTTTTTTGAATTTGATCTCGTACTAAAATATTTCTGCTGGGAAGACGAACTGGAAGTAATCCTGATTTTAAGATAATCCGTTGGCCGCGATCACCGGTAATAAAAGATCCGAAACCCATACCGAGTCCGGCGTAGCCTTGTGCATTGATAATAAACAAATCACGTGCCAAAGGATATTTACCCAATGCTATGTTACTTTGTGTTGGTGTTATGGCCTCGCTGCTTTCATCCGACTTCACGGCAAGAACTCTTATATCTGATTGTGATGCTTCTTTTGACTCCAAAACCCAGTTAAGGCCCACCACGCCGATCATTCCATTATTCTGCGAAATAAAATCGATCGCTTCTTTATTAGTACGGAAAGAAAAGATATTATCGTCACGCATCGATTCGATTCCGGCTAA
>JADMKR010000050.1 GCA_015478765.1 Flavobacterium sp. | reverse complement strand
AATTATGTTGACCGATGTTTTAAAGCAGGTGCTATGGATTTTGACGATTTGCTGTTGAAAACCAACGAACTTTTAAACCGTTTTCCCGATGTTTTGGCGAAGTATCAAAATCGTTTCCGATATATTTTGGTGGATGAGTATCAGGATACGAACCATTCGCAATATCTGATTGTACGCGCGCTTTCTGACCGATTTCAAAATATTTGTGTCGTTGGCGATGATGCGCAGAGTATTTATGCTTTCCGCGGGGCAAACATCAATAACATCCTGAATTTTCAGAAGGATTATGAGAATGTGCAGACATACCGACTCGAACAAAATTACCGCTCGACTAAAAATATTGTGGAAGCTGCCAACTCGATCATCGAAAAAAACAAAACCAAACTTGATAAGGTCGTTTGGACTGCCAATGATGACGGTCCAAAAATTAAAGTTCACCGAAGCATGACCGATGGCGAAGAAGGTCGGTTTGTCGCTGGCGAGATTTGGGAACAGAAAATGCAAAACCAGCTGGACAACGGGAATTTTGCAATTTTATACCGAACCAATGCGCAGTCGCGTGCGATGGAGGATGCGTTGCGAAAACGCGATATTCCCTATAGGATTTATGGCGGATTATCGTTCTATCAGCGCAAGGAAATTAAGGATGTTCTGTGTTATTTGCGACTGATTTTGAATCCGAAGGACGAAGAAGCGTTGATTCGCGTGATCAACTATCCGGCGCGGGGCATAGGCGATACCACTATCGAAAAATTGACGGTTGCGGCCAATCATTACAAGCGTTCGATATTTGAAATCATGCAGCATATCGACAAAATCGATTTGAAACTTAATTCGGGTACGCGAAATAAGCTTCAGGATTTTGTGACTATGATACAGAGTTTTCAGGTAATCAATGAGAATCACGATGCTTTTTACATTGCCGAACATGTCACCAAGAAAACCGGCCTGGTTCAGGAATTGAAAAAAGACGCCACACCGGAAGGAATCGCCCGAATCGAAAACATCGAAGAACTTTTGAACGGTATCAAAGATTTTACCGAAGGGCAGAAGGAGATTGACGGAGCACGTGGATCGTTAGGGGAATTCATGGAAGATGTTGCATTGGCAACCGATTTGGATAAAGATACGGGGGATGATGATCGCGTTGCACTGATGACAATACATTTGGCAAAAGGGCTCGAATTTCCGTACGTTTTTGTGGTTGGGATGGAAGAAGATCTTTTTCCGAGTGCCATGAGTATGAGCACGCGAAGCGAATTAGAAGAAGAACGCCGCTTATTTTATGTTGCTCTTACCAGGGCCGAAAATCAGGCATATTTAACTTATGCGCAGTCGCGATACCGATGGGGAAAACTTACCGATAGTGAACCGTCGCGATTTATTGACGAAATTAACGGGGAATTCCTTGAATATCTAACCGGCCAGGAGTCAAATTATCGGTTCAAACCAATGATCGACAACGATATTTTTGGCGATGTAGACAAATCGAAATTACGTTTGGCTAAACCGGTAGGAGGAACGCCGCCAAAGTACATAACCGACAATCATCCGAAACCTGATATGAACATTCGGAAATTAAAACCCGTTTCTTCAAAAAGCGGTGCCAATCTTTTTGATTCGAACCTGACTGTTGGCAATATTGTAATGCATGAGCGCTTCGGACAAGGTCAGGTGATAAGCCTGGAAGGAGCGGGAGCCGACAAAAAAGCCGAGATAAAATTTGATGTAGGCGGAATTAAGAAACTGCTGCTTCGGTTTGCAAAACTCGATATCATTGGCTAACTTGAATATAACTTGCAGAATAAAATGTCGCAATTCATAAAAATTTATCCCGAGAACCCCAATCCGGCCGCAGTTGCCAAGGTCGTTAAGATTTTGCGCGAAGGCGGACTCATAATTTATCCTACCGATACGGTGTATGGCTTGGGTTGTGATATAACAAATTCGCGCGCTTTGGAGAAAATAGCGAAGATTAAGGGCATCAAACTCGACAAGGCTAACTTCTCATTCGTATGCCACGACCTGAGCAATTTATCGGATTATGTGAAACAAATCAGTACGTCCACATTTAAACTTTTGAAGAAGGCTTTGCCGGGAGCCTATACTTTTATCTTGCCGGGGAACAACAAACTTCCACGGGAATTTAAGAAGAAAACCACAGTCGGTATCCGTGTACCGGATAATTCGATTGCATTGGAGATTGTGCGGCAGTTGGGAAACCCAATTGTGTCGACATCGATTTACGACGAAGATGAAGTATTGGAGTATTCGACCGACCCAGAGTTGATTTTCGAAAAGTGGCAAAATCTTGTTGATGCAGTGATTGACGGAGGTTATGGCGACAATCAGCCATCTACGATAATTGATTTATCAGGTGATGAGCCCGAGGTATTACGTGTTGGAAAGGGAGATCCGGATATTTTTTAAATAAGGTGCAGCGTTCGAGGTGCAGGGTATTGGTAAAATAGTTATCCTTTTGTTTTAAACATCGAAGAAATGGAACGGTCGGCACCAAAAAAAAACGCCCCCAATTGGAGGCGTCTTAGAATTTTACCAGGAGTTAGTTTCTCAGACCTGCTTTTTGGTTTTTCATTTCTTTTTCGATCATGTCATAAAACTGGTCGATTTTAGGAAGAACAACAATTCGGGTTCTTCTATTTGTCGCACGGTTTTCGGCCGTATTATTATCCACAAGCGGAATAAACTCGCCTCGTCCGGCTGCTATAAGCTGCTTTGGTGGAACACCGTGATCTTTGGTCAGAACTCTGATGATAGACGTCGCACGTTTCACGCTCAAATCCCAGTTGTCAATTAAAACGCCATTACCTATATAAGGAACATTGTCGGTGTGGCCTTCAACCATACATTCGAAATCAGGCTTGTTCTTGATAACTTTCGCAACCTTACCCAACACTTCTTTTGCTCGGTCGTTTACGATGTAGCTACCGCTCTTGAAAAGCATTTTGTCGGAGATGGAAATGAACACAACGCCTTTTTCAACATTGATTTCAATGTCCTCATCATTCATTCCTACTACACTCTTCAAACTGGTTACCAATGCCAAAGTAACGCTGTCTTTCTTGGTAAGAGCATCCTGTAAACGTGTAATCTTAAGATCTTTCTCTTTCAAGCTTTCCAATGATCGCTCCAGGTTCTCGGCACCTTTCGACGATAATGTTGTGACATTACCTACTGTATTAATCAAATCGGTATTGTTCTTTTTCAAAAAGTCCAATTGTGACGATACTGCGTCTTTCTCAGCCAGACAGGTATTTAACTTAACTGTGGTCGAATTCAACATATCCTGAATCTCCTTGTTCTGTGCTTCCAATGCAGCAATTTTCTTTTTTGTACCGCACGACGTACTTAGCATAGCTACGACGGACAAAGCTAAAATGGCTTTTTTCATAAATTGAATTTTTTAGGGTTTATAACCTACAAAATTAGGACTTAAAACCCGTCTATTTGGGCCGCCCCGCTTAAAAGAATGTTAAAAGAGCTTATTATATTTGCTAATTTTTCTTAAAAAGTAATTCTTTACGATACTATTCACAGCAAAATAGTCACCTTTTTGAGATTGGTGTCGTTTTAGGTGGTTGGAACTGAACAGCCTGTAAAACGAGAAGTGTGCTTGAATGACAGCTGCCATATGGCGTGGCTTCCCCTGAAAAAGAAATCGCACGCCGGCAATGCCATCGAGTATCAGTCGAACGAATAAAATCGCATACAGGTTTTCACCTGGGAGATTCTTATGAAGCATTAACAGCGAATTGCGAAAATTCAGAAAAGTCTTCCGCGGATGCGAAACATTTAAGGTGGCGCCGCCAACATGATAAACAACCGACTGAGCGACATATCGCGCTTTCATTCCCACGTTATAAGCCCGCCAGCAGAAGTCTATTTCTTCTTGGTGAGCGAAGAAATCGGCATCGAATCCGTTTAGAGACGCAAAAACTTCTTTGCGAACAAACATGCAGGCTCCCGTTGCCCAAAAAATGGTGCAATTATCGTCATATTGGCCGTGATCGGTTTCGATACTTTCGAAAATTCGGCCGCGACAGAACGCATAGCCGTATTTATCAATAAATCCACCTGCCGCGCCGGCGTATTCAAATAATTCCCGGTTCTTATAGTCCTTTATTTTAGGCTGAATTATGCTGATTTGTTGGTCGCATTTAAATTCGGCAATAATTGGGTCAAGCCAGTTTTCAGTGACCAGTACATCCGAATTCAGCAACGCAAAAATATCGGCGTCAACAGATTTTAAAGCTTCATTATAACCCAGGGCGAATCCGAAATTTTCCCGGTTGCGAATGATTCGCACAGAAGGGAAATTCTCGGAGATAAATGCGATGGAATCATCGGAAGAAGCATTGTCGGCCACATAAATATCGGCCTCCGCCGAATGCAGAACCACCGCCGGAAGGAATTTCTGCAACAACTCACGGCCATTCCAGTTGAGTATGACGATCGCTACTTTCATGATAATTGATAGTTGGGCAGATTTTCAAGAAATACATACTTCTGATTCTCGAAATCCATCCGGCAGAAAAAGTGTTCATACCCATTGGTCACCATCAGCAAATCGGCTTTGAGGGTCATATTATATCGGGCAATCTGGTCGAATGTTAACTGTGAAATCGGTATGTTGGGCGCCTTGCATTCTACAAGGATATTAATAGTTCCATCGGTGTTGAAAACAACACAGTCGTATCGTCGCGTCATGCCGTTGACCTTGAGAAGTTTCTCGACGTTGATAAGCGATTTCGGATACTTTTTGTCATGAATCAGATATTGAACAACATGCTGGCGAACCCATTCTTCCGGATTTAGAATCACGAACTTTTTGCGGATTTCGTCGAAGATCGCAGGTTTATTTTCGCTATTTTTGAACCGAAACGGGTAGTGGTCGAAATTCAGTTGCTGCATCCGCAAATATACATTTTTTGAGTTGTCTGAAAACCGGCAACCAGGTAAACAGTCTTATTTTCATGGACGACGCAGTTAAAATTGTTAATGATATAAAAGCGGGCCGCATCAAACCGGTGTATCTGCTAATGGGTGAGGAACCTTATTACATCGATAAAATCTCGGATTATATTGAGCAGAATATTTTGACTGAGGACGAGAAGAGTTTCAATCAAACCATTGTGTACGGTCGCGATGTATCTATAGACGACATCATAAGTATTTCCCGGCGTTTTCCAATGATGGCCGAACGTCAGGTGGTTATTGTCCGCGAAGCGCAGGAACTTTCACGTACGATTGAAAATCTGGGCGCCTATGTTCAAAATCTGATGCCATCAACAGTGCTGGTAATTTGTTATAAATACAAAACTATTGACAAACGCAAAAAGCTGGTTAAAAGCTGCATGGAAAAAGGCGTGGTTTTTTCCGGCAAAAAATTGTACGAGAATAAGGTAGCCGATTGGATAAAGCGCGTGCTCGCGGGCCGTGGGTACTCGATCGAACCAAAAGCCGCAGCAATACTGGTTGAATTTCTGGGGAATGACCTTGAAAAAATAAGCAATGAATTGGGCAAGCTTGAAATTGTACTGCCGCCCGGAAGTACGATAACACCGCAAGTCATCGAAGATAATATTGGTTTCAGTAAAGATTATAACATCTACGAACTGCGCAAAGCCATTGGTGCACGAAACCAAAAACAAGCATATCAAATAGTTCATTATTTTGCTGAAAATCCGAAAAATCATCCCCTTGTAATGACAACCGGATTAATTTTTCAGTTCTTTTCACAACTGCTGCAGTATCACGGACTTAAAGATAAAAGTCCGAAGAATGTTGCCGCTGCCCTGGGAGTTTCTCCGTATTTTTTGGACGAATATATTCTTGCCGTAAAAAATTATCCGATGAAAAAAGTCAGTCACGTGGTTGCCACCTTACGCGACATCGATGTGAAGGGAAAGGGTGTAGGTGCCACCACATCATCGGGCGATTTGATGAAGGAAATGCTTTTTAAGATATTTGCGTAATTATCTCTTTTTGCCAACAAGCAACACGACTCCTACAATGGCGAGAAGCGCGCCTACACCAACGCTGAACATTCCGCTGGTATCTTCCTGGCCGAAGATTTCCGCAATTTCAGAACCTGTCGAGTTCATGCTGTTGACACCAAAACCAATCAGTAAAATCCCAATAACCAATAAAACAATGCTCAACATTCGCTTGGTATCCATATTTAAGTATTTGTGATTCATAAATGTAAGCTTTTTTTATTTCAGATTCCCGATTGAAGCCTAATTGCTTTCCAAATTGACAATCTGTCATTACGTGAATGATTGCCCAACTTGATTTAATTCCCGATATTTGCACCCGATCGATAAACAGTGCGAATAATGGGGATGAATAAAAATACAATTCTGGGATGGGCTTCCTTTTT
>JADMKR010000049.1:1981-6442 GCA_015478765.1 Flavobacterium sp. | reverse complement strand
CGAAAATGCGGCTTCGAGCTTCGCGAACTCGCTGTCGTACCAGCGTGAGATACGCGCATTGGCCATCAGCTTTTGCAGGTCGTCATAGTTGACGTTTTCGGCGTCTTTTTTGGATCGTGTCATGCACCATCGCATGAACCTTTGGAGGTAGTCCATCTCGTACTCTGCGAGGGACATTCTCAATAAATCGTGTATTCCTGTGGTTTGTATCATCGCTACTTATTTTTAAATTATTTCCTTCCAATATTTTGCGGCTCTCTCGGGCCATATAGTGAAGGATTCGCCTCCACCGTTCAATCTACCGTCCGGAAAAAGTTTGAAACCCTCGACGAACAGTTTTAAATCGACATCGTACATGATGTCATCTGCTAACGACCCTTTTGGCAACTTGCCTTTGGCCTGACTAATCCAAATGATGCCTTTGCCTTTGGAGAGCATCAGCTCCTTCAATTGGTAATACTGCGCTTTCGTGATCCGGGTGTATTGAACCGAATCGATAAAAAGAAAGTCGGCTGATTTTGGTTTTGAAAACCGGTTGATCAACTCCTCAAATGGCATCCTGTCTAAGAGCCGGAAAGTATTTTTGCAACTTTCCATGTTGTTGCGTATCAGTGCATCTCTCATTGTTGCCGATACGCCCTGCTCCAATGAATCGTAATCTACTTTCCCGAAGTTTGTCAAGTACTTTGCTAGCTTCAACGCCGCTTCGGTTTTACCGTTTGATGTCCCTCCAAATAAAATCGCTGAAAATGATTTGTCCGGCTTTCCCAGCGTCTGCTCCCACTCACCATCGAATTCTAACGGATTGTATCGTTTAGTAATGACATTCGAAACTGAATAGGCTCTATTGGCTTTTTTGCTCATATCTGTTTTTGGCGGTGTAATAGGCTTTGATACTTATTTTCTTTCTTTTTAAAAATGCCGTCAACGTTTCATCTTTCTTCTGTTCTGTTTTTAGTTTTATGAATTCCTCCTCGCTGAACTTCGGCAGCGTGTTGAAATTTTCCGAGCTGAGTCCTTGTTTAGACCAGCACAGGTTTGAATAATGGTTTCCTTTCGCCTGGTCGAGTTTCCGCACCACAAAATCAGTGTTCTCGGATAGTCCGTGCCAACATTCACAGACCACCCGCATTACCGTTACCACCTTGTAACCGACAAAAACAACTTCTGAAGGCACCGTGTTGGTCTTTCGTACATAGGTTCTTGGTGTCAAAACTTCCCCTTTGTAGATAATGGAAGTTCCATCTTCGTTCACTTTTAAATCTTCGAGTATCGGGTGATATTTGTAATTCATTATGCGGCTCTTTTATTGGCGAAAATTAGACGTCTTACTCTGCGGATGTCACCGTCGCAATCTTTCGATATGCTTCTGATGATGGCGGGGTCCTCGATACCGTTAGCCCTGCACACCTGTTCCACGTCGCTATAGGTGGTTTGCTCCAATTCAATAAACCGAAGCCCCACGCGGCTGTATATTTCACGGTAGCCCTTTTTCTCCATTGCCGCGCCTCGTTTGATTCGCTTCTCAAGGAAGTGCGTTGCCATCAGCACGATGCCGCAGTGATTTTCGAGGACATTGTAAAGGGTGATGAAAAACAACAGTACGTTGTCGGCCAGTTTGTCGGCTTCGTCCATGATAATTATCGGGTTCTCAAGACCTTTTAACAGCTGAGTGGTTTTGTGCATCATCTCGGGCAACGTCAACCCGGCGTGATCTTTTCCCATTTTGGCAAGCAGCTCGCGCAGGAACCATCGTTTGTCCCAGTACTCATTGCACGACAAGACAAATACATTCTTATGCTCGCTTTCGTACTTTTTAGCAGTTTCCGATTTACCGGCTCCGGCTTTTCCAGTTACCGCAATTACAAGCGAGTGCGCCTGACTGTCGGTGAAAAACTTAAGAAGCTCCTGCGAGTTGATCGTATTGGCAAAATTCCAGTTGCTCGAAGATGATCCGGTATAAACGGCAACTTTGCGCCACATTTCCTCGGCGATGTTTTCCCAGTTGTGGTTTCGCATCTGTGAAATCGTGGCAGAAGAAACGCCGGGCATCTCAGCGGCGACTTTATTGGCAGAGCCTTTTATGGTGATCATGCGCTCTAAAGCTTCAACGGTTTGTATTTTGTCTTGATGTGTCATTTTCTTAGGTTTAATAAGGGTTTAAACAGTTTTTAAATGGTTAGTATTTTGAGTTTAGCGAAAGCCGGTCGGCTTCCATTTGCTGCTCTTTGGGCAAGTGTCCTTGGAACTTGATCATTAACTCCTGCTCTTCGATTAAGCTCTCGCGATTGATGCCAGTGCGGTCGATCAGTCTTTCGTAAGCTTCCTGATCTCTTTTAAGTTCCGCATCGCGAATGGCGATATCTTCAAGTAATAAAGCTTTTGAATTTTCGACCATTAAGACAGGAATGCTTTCGTGCGCCCGCTTTTTCTGCGCGTAGGTTACGAAGCGTTTTTCTCCGGACGGGGTCAGCTCGTACAGTGCGACATAATCGTCAAGGTATTCCGGGTCATAGCGTACAATCAGTTTTTCATTTACCCATTTTCTGCGGAAATCAACATCTATTCGGCCAGAGGCATCATACACCTCGTACAGGTAATCCTTTCCATCAACCGTAAGCGGTAGGCCGTGCGCGTAGTATTTCTTTGGTTTGGTTTCGTCAATCCAAAACAGTGACAGTTGATCCATCATGTCGATTGGTTGGAAGTGCTCAGTTGACTCTGCGTATCGCTCGTTTCTGCTGATCGCCCAATCTTCCTGTTTACCTGCATTCCATTTATTCACAAGTGCCTGAAATATTTTGTTGAATTCGTCGACTGTTGGAAGTGCCTCTTTGTACTCGACAATAAAGTCGGTGTTTGGTTTGTTGGTTGCGGTTCTGACCTTGATGCCCTGCTTATCGGAAAACCACATCTTTGAAATGACCTGCTGTTGCAAGCGGTTGAATATCTGTTCAGCCGGTGATGACTTTCGGCCCACCTTATGGCTGTAGTGAGCGCCGCCTTTTGCAGGGAGCCTGTCGTACAAATCCTGCATGCGTGCCGAAGTGTGTCCTGACTGCTTATCGTAAGTGAAAAGGAACGGACGGCAACCGCTTTCGTTAACGGCTCTTTTAATGGCCCTGAAGTGCGATGCGTGGTTCTCGCTGTATGCAATATCCCAACCGATGATTCTCTCGCTGTGAACGTCGAAAACAACGTTTATTTTAAGTTCAGCGGCCATCTTCTGCTTATTGTTGGCGAAGTGAACCAAATCGAGCTTCGTGCCATCGATCGCCCACCATGCATTTGGAAACCATTGCGAGCGGTTGCGGGTAACGGTATGCCCGAAGGTTTTCATGTATTCGTCCTTGCCGTCGCGGGCAAGCATCCAAATGCGCTTTTGCTCGGTTTTGTCGAGCCATTCGCCAATGCCGCGCTCGGTTAAGGTTTTCCAGCCTTTGGCCTCGCGGATTGAATTGTATAAACTTGCGACTTCGGAAATGGTGTACTTGATTGGCAGGCAGTATTGCGCGAGAATCCAATCGGCCACATCATCGACAATTTTCGACGAGTTGGTATTGAGCCATTTGCCCGAAACGATTGCGCCGTAACCATCATCTTCGTATTTCTTGAAAGCACGCTTAAAGGAAATCACGTTTTTGTAGCGGGTGTGCAGCCAGGTAGCGGGCAGGTTCTGAATCGCTGTGAGCATCCTGTCCCACATTTCCCTTTTGCCACCAAACCGTTTTTGGACCACTACGTTTGTCGCAATGTGCTTAACGGTATTGAACATGATCGCCTGGTGCGTATACTCCTGTTGTTTTTCTTCGGGCAGGTGTGCACCATTGTCGAGCAGGTAGGACTTGAAGAATGACTCAGCTTCGTGATCCCACGTCATGTAATCGGCAAAGATGATCTTCTTGGCGGTGGCGTATGGATCGCCTACCTTTTCGATGATTGCCTTTTTGAAGCGGTCAGGGATGGAGTCGAAAGCTACAAGAGCTTTGCGACCGTTGCCGCCTGTAGCTAATCGTTTGATTTGATTTCGTTGTACCAGCTTGTGATAGTATCCCTCCGAGAATAATTTGGCGTCTTCGTAGAGCCAGCTGCTCACCACGCAAAGTGTATTTTGTTGAAACTGAAACATAGTCGTTAAATTTCTTCGTTATCCAAAACTTCTTTTAGTTGATTTACAATCACCGAATATTCAGACTTAATCCGGTCGGCAAAAATTGGATTTCGATCGCCTGTAATACACTGTTTTATATATCTCGTTGAGAAGTCGTATTTGGATGCCAATGCTTTTAATGCAGGTACGTTCCATTTTCGGTTATTTTTTTTGATACTTTTACTCATTGTTTATTTTGTTCCGTTGTTTGGAGCAAATATAGAAGATAATTTTCAACACCTCCAAATAAAAGGAGATAATTTTCAACTTATATGAAAAATATTTTAGAAGTTTTTCAAAAAATATCTGAA
>JADMKR010000049.1:0-1971 GCA_015478765.1 Flavobacterium sp. | reverse complement strand
ACAAGCTAGAGACCGTAATAGGCGCTAGTAAGGGTGTTCTTTCGCGCGCGATTACTAAAGAGAGTGATATTCAGTCGAAGTGGCTTTTAAAATTAGTTGAAAATTATCCCCAATATAATCCCGTTTGGCTTCTTACCGGAAAAGGTCCGATGAAGCAGGACAGTTCAAAATTAATAAATGAACCTGCGGGAGTTTATGCGCTGAAAACAGATCATAGGCTAAGCGAACAATCGGTGCCGCTGTATGATCTGGAGGCATCCGCAGGAGTGGTAAGTCTATTCAATAATAAAAACGGTAACAGCAAACCGATCGATTTTATTACAATACCCAATTTACCAAAATGTGACGGCGCAATTTATGTAACCGGTGACAGTATGTATCCTTTATTGAAAAGTGGAGACATCATCATGTACAAGGAACTCGAAAATATTATTGAGAATATATTTTTTGGGGAAATGTATTTGATTTCAATAAATCAGGATGGCGACGAATTTGTCACAGTTAAGTGGATTCACAAGTCGGATCACGGCGATGATCATATCAAAATTGTATCTCAAAATTCCCATCATCAGGCGAAGGACATTCACATCTCAAATATCAAAGCAATTGCATTGATCAAAGCATCGATAAGAATAAATACTATGTCATAAGCCTGTAAACCGCTGTTTTTCAGCGAGCTAAATTATTTTTTGATGGCGTAAATATAGGATTATCCCCCGGCCTATGAATGTTTTTTTATTACATTCATAGGTTGTTAAGTTATTATGCCCCCTGATATCATTGTTTTATTTTGGTGTATTGTCCAGCCAACTGTCCATCCAACTGTCCGTCCAAATCCAAAATACTACTTTCCGTTTTGAGTTCAGCGATCTTACTAAATTCCACAAAAAAACACCTTTTAAACAGTCTTTAAAGGTGTTGTGGTTTCGTGCAACCTCTTGTTTTACGGAAGCTATAGTAGTAATCGGGCTATCTGCGCACCTGGATAGTACGCAATGGTATTTAAAGCGTTTAAAGCGCTGCGGCTAATGGTAGTAAAATGGTAGTAAAAATACTTTTCGTGTAGTTTGGTCTTTTCGACCTTTTTTGCCTAACGGTCTGATTTTATTGGGTTTTCTGACCTTTTTTGTATTGTGTAGTATGTACTTTTGGTTATTCCCCCCTTAAATACTCAGTTAACCAAGACGCCACGAGCCTAAAGCCCCAGCCGTTGGCAGCAATAACAAAACGAGCATGAAAATTCTAGGAACAATCTGCATTCTATTGTTGATCTCTTGCAAAAATGAGAATAAGGATTTATCCAAAATTGTTGTAATGGCATACTATTATGAATTATCAGATGAAAATTTATGGAAGGCTTTCCCTGCTTTTTATGGCGAAATAGAAGCAAATGGAGAGACTGAAACTATAGTTAAATATTTTAATGGCGAAATTAAAGGTTACGAAACGAAGGTTTCTGGCGAAATTTTGAAACGGATTGAGGAAATAGGAATGAATCAAACTGACGATTTTTTTAAGCATAAGATAGACTCAACTGTAATTGATTTATACCACGGACCGATAATTCGTTTCCAGCTGCAATATAATAACGGCCATGTTACTAACTTAACAATTCGCGAACAAGTGTACGATTCTGCAACAGTATACTTTCCATTTATGAATCTCTATAAAACAATTGCTTCTAGGAAAAATGAGATTGATATATCTGAAGATGTTATAAATCTCTATGTACAAAAGCAGGGAGATTTTATAAGATTTGCTAGAAAGATCGATTCTATTAATTTGGAATTTCCACCTCCGCCAAATCCAGACGTTCAATTGATATTTTTGAAGTAAGTTATCGCTGCCAACCCGGGCTTCAGGCCATGGCTACATTTTCGCATCGGGATGTTTGTTTTACCATTTATATTTATAAATTGCGGAGAATACGCAGGTGACCAAGACGCCACGTGCCTAAAGCCCCAGCCGTTG
>JADMKR010000048.1:2555-6521 GCA_015478765.1 Flavobacterium sp. | reverse complement strand
CACTGCCGATCAAACCTTGGCAGTACGAAAAACATTAATCCAGATCACGACTCACGACGACTTGCAGGAATATTATTCAGAGTCAAATAAAGTGTTGACCGAGCAGGTTATAATCCGTAAAAACGGCGCAATTTTAAAGCCCGATCGAATGGTCATAGATACGAATGGCAATATTTTATTGCTTGATTATAAAACCGGGGTCCACAATTCCAAATATTTTAACCAATTGGAACAATATAGTGATGCAATTCAGGAAATCGGTTACAATGTTGCCAAAAAAGCATTGGTTTATATCGCCTCCGAAGTAAATGTAGTAGATTTGAACAGTTAATTTAATATGATGATATGTACGGAAAAATAAAATCATTTCTTCAATCGGAATTAGCAAGTATTGAAGACAGCGGAATATTCAAAAAGGAACGAATTATTACTTCAGCCCAGGGAGCGGAAATCACTATTTCTACCGGTGAAAAGGTGTTGAATTTCTGCGCCAATAATTACCTCGGACTCTCTTCTCATCCCGATGTGATTCAAGCTGCAAAAGACACAATGGACTCGCATGGATACGGAATGTCATCGGTACGGTTCATATGTGGAACACAAGATATCCATAAACAACTGGAAGAAAAAATCGCTGAGTTTTACGGCACCGAAGACACTATATTGTACGCAGCTGCATTCGATGCTAATGCAGGTGTTTTTGAGCCTTTGTTTGGTGCGGAAGACGCGATTATATCCGATAGTTTGAATCATGCTTCCATAATTGACGGCGTGAGATTGTGCAAGGCAGCGCGGTATCGTTATGAGAACAGCAATATGGAAGACCTTGAAGCGCAGCTAATAAAGGCCAATGCTGCCGGAGCGCGTTTTAAGATCATAGTCACCGACGGCGTATTTTCTATGGATGGAATTGTAGCTCCACTTGATCGAATCTGCGACCTGGCAGATAAGTATGATGCTCTGGTCATGGTAGATGAATCTCACGCAGCAGGTTTCATTGGCTCAACCGGCAAAGGAACTCTTGAGGCAAAAAATGTTATGGGTCGTGTTGATATAATAACCGGAACCCTCGGAAAAGCCTTAGGTGGCGCTATGGGCGGATATACCACGGCAAAGAAAGAAATCATAGAAATGCTTCGTCAGCGATCGCGACCGTATTTATTTTCAAATTCGCTGGCTCCGGCGATTGTTGGCGCGTCAATCAAGGTGTTTGAACTTCTCAAGGATGACACTGCTTTGAGGGATCGCTTGGAGGACAACACAAAGTACTTCAAGAAAGCGATGTTAGACGCCGGATTTGATATTATCGAAGGCGATTCGGCAATCGTACCGGTGATGCTTTACGATGCAAAGTTGTCGCAAACTATGGCCGACGAGTTATTAAAACGTGGCATATATGTCATAGGTTTCTTTTTTCCGGTTGTGCCAAAGGACAAAGCGCGTATCAGAGTACAGCTATCTGCGGCTCATACCAAGGAACATCTCGACCGCGCAATTGCAGCATTTATTGAGGTTGGAACTGAATTAAAAATCGTAGGGAAGCCCCGTGTATTCTAAAAATTATGTTATTTTTTTAACATTTCGCTTTGTGATTAGAATATAACACATTACTTTTGTTCAATAACTTTTGTAACTAATAATAAAATCAAGTATGAAACATCTTAACAAAATTTTCGCTGCGGCGATTATGTTATTTGGTCTGAGCGTCCACGCTCAGGACGATAACAATCCGTGGGCAGTGACATTCGGAGCGAATGCTGTCGACACTCGTGTGAGTGCTGCGTCAAGCGTTCAGGATCAATTCTCAGAATATTTCAACGCTAAGGACCACTGGAACATTCTTCCATCGGTATCGTACCTAAGCGTGTCTCGTTACGTTGGTAGCGGTTTCACTTTTGGTATTACCGGTTCGGTAAACAAAATTGACCGTTTTGTAAACGAGCGCGTTGGTGACTCTTGGGATTACGAAGTTACTAATCCTGGAGACCTTAAATATTACGCAGTTGATGGGGCTATTGGATATAGCTTCATGAATGCGCTGGGATCGAAATGGTTCGACCCATCTATCCACGTTGGTGGAGGTTATACATGGTTGGGTGACGATGAGAACGGAGCTACAGTTAATGGAGGTTTAGGTGTTACTTTCTGGTTTACAGAGCAAGTAGGTCTTTCATTGAAATCTACTTACAAGCACTCTTTCGAAGAAGACAGAACTGTTTTCCCAACTCACATGCAACATTTCGCAGGTCTTACTTTCAAATTCGGAGGTAAAGATACAGACGGTGATGGTATCTACGATAAAGACGATGCTTGTCCGGAAGTTGCAGGTTTGAAAGAATTCAACGGTTGTCCTGATACAGACGGTGACGGAATCCAAGATTCTGCTGATGATTGTATTGATATCGCTGGTCCGGCCGAATTCAACGGTTGTCCTGACACAGACGGTGATGGTATCCGTGACCTTGATGATCAATGTCCAGATGTAGCAGGTCTTGTGGCACTTAACGGTTGCCCTGATGCTGACGGTGATGGAATCGCTGACAAAGATGACGAGTGTCCACAAGTTAAAGGTCCAAGAGAGAACAAAGGTTGTCCATGGCCAGATACTGACGGAGACGGTGTACTTGACAAAGATGACAGATGTCCAGATGTTAAAGGAACTGTAGCTAATCAAGGTTGTCCAGAAATTACTGAAGAGCAAGTTCAAAAATTGAACGCTTACGCTAAAACGATTTTGTTCAACTCTGGTAAATCTACTTTCCAAGAAGCGACTTTCCCTGTATTGCAAAACATCGCGGCTATTCTTAAAGAATATCCTACAGCACGATTCGTAGTTGAAGGTCACACAGACAGCGATGGTAGCAACGCACTTAACCAGACATTGTCTGAGAACAGAGCTGCTGCTGTAGTTGGTTACCTAATCGAAAACGGTATCGACAGATCAAGATTAATGTCAGCTGGATTTGGTGAAACAAAACCAATTGATACTAACAAAACTGCTAAAGGTAAAGCCAATAACAGAAGAGTTGAGGTAAAGTTGATCAAAGACTAATTTTATTTCAGCAATAAATAGGAAACGCCCTGATATTATCAGGGCGTTTTTTTATTTTTAACCAATGGAAAACAATTCATTTCTCGATAAAGTTGCAATAGGTCTTCTAAATGAATTTCCGGAAAATCTTTCCGATGTTACGGTAGTTCTGCCCAATAAGCGTGCACGCCTATTTTTATTCCAAGCCCTGCAGCGTCATTCGGGAAAAACCTTATTCGCACCCAATGTAATCAGCATTGAAGACTTTATTCAAGATATTGCCGGTATTAGGTCGGTGGATAATATTGAATTGTTGTTCGAGTTTTATGACGTATACATCAACGCAACAACCGATGTGCCGGAGCAAAATTTTGAAACCTTTGCGAACTGGGCGAAAACCTTAATTCAGGACTTCAATGAAATTGATCGGTACCTTCTTCCACCTCTTAAAGTATTGGCCTACCTAAAGGATATTGAGGATATCAAACATTGGTCGCTTGACCCTAATGTTCAAACTGATTTAATTAGGAAACATCTGCAATTTTGGGAATTATTACCCACTTACTACACGAATTTTTATGCGCACTTGTTGGCAAAAAACATCGGGTATCAAGGTCTTATTTACCGCGAAGCTGTGCGTAACATCGAATTCTATTCAGCAACTGTTCAAAACAAACGTTTTGTTTTTGCTGGTTTTAACGCTTTAAATGCCGCAGAGGAATTAATCATCCAGCATTTTATCACAGCTGGGAATGCTTCAGTTTACTGGGATATTGACAAAATATTTTTGAACGATTCCTATCATGATGCCGGGCTGTTTATACGTCGTTTCAAGCAAAATTGGCACACGTACAAACAATCCGATTTTAACTGGGTAGATGATAGTTTTGCGGGTGTTAAAAACCTCCACATCATCGGGACACCTAAGATGATTG
>JADMKR010000048.1:0-2545 GCA_015478765.1 Flavobacterium sp. | reverse complement strand
GATTGGACAGGCTAAGATTGTTGGCAAAACTATCGAAAAGATCGTTACCAGCGATCGTAGTTCACTGGATAAAGTAGCCATTGTATTGGCAGAAGAAAGTCTGCTGATTCCACTCCTGTATGCATTGCCATCTCAGGCAGGCGCTTTAAACATCACCATGGGATATTCTGCAAAAAATAATCCCGCACAAACACTTATAGCAGCACTTTTTAAAATGCATACGGGCGCAGTAGCACGCGACTCTGTCAGATATGTGTTTTATTTTAAAGACATCTTAGATATTCTTGCGCATCCGTTGGTTGAGCCGTACGCCAATGCGGCTGACCTTGTGCGGACTATCAAACTCCAGAATTATACTTTCCTGAGCCGTGGCAAACTTTATGAATTGCATCCCGCATCAAATGACTTCTTCGATGATCTTTTCGCTAAATGGAATGACGGCGCTTTACCAGTACTCAAGAATATCAGCGAAATCCTTCTTACCATAAAATTGAAGTTAAGTGCCAATGAGCAACAGGAGAGGATTACCAAGACGTTCGTATTTGCCATCTATAAAGTCATTAATAAACTTCAAAATTATTATACCAGATATGGCCAAACCGACGACCTGAAGACACTTTATGCATTGTACAAACAGGTTGTGGACCTTGCTGAAGTGTCATTCGAAGGTGAACCTTTAGAAGGGTTGCAAATCATGGGCGTACTGGAAAGCCGTGTGCTGGATTTTGACACCGTAATCATTACATCTGTTAATGAGGGAAAATTTCCGGCCGGAAAGTCGTCAAATTCATTTATCCCATACGACGTTAAGCGCGAATTCGGTCTGCCTACATACAAGGAAAAAGACGCGATTTACACCTATCATTTTTACCATCTGCTCCAGCGGGCCAAAAATGTTTATTTGCTTTACAATACCGAAAGCGAAGGATTGGACGCGGGCGAAAAAAGTCGGTTTATCACTCAGTTACTGGTCGAAAAGCAACCAAATCATCATATAACGGAATCGATCTATAGCGCGGAATTTCCGGATTCGCCATCGACTCTCGCTGTAATTTATAAATCGGATACCGTTATGACACGGCTGGCCGACATTGCTAAAAGTGGATTCTCACCTACCGCCCTAACTAGTTATATCCGTAATCCTATTGATTTTTATTACAAAAAAGTGTTACGAATCCGAGATGCCGAAGAAGTAGAAGAGAATATAGCATTGAATACACTGGGCACAATCATTCACGAAGCGCTAAGGTCATTGCTCGAGCCGTTTATAAATAAGATTTTAACAGAAGCCGATATTGCTGAATGTCGCCGAAAAGTCAACGACGAAGTGTACAGCCAATTTCGGGAAATCTATAAACAGGGCGAAATAAATAGCGGTCGGAATTTACTTGCCTTCGAAGTAGCGAAGCGAAATGTTGTGAATTTTCTTAGAATGGAGTCACAATCGCTACAAAATGGCGAGGTCGTTCGGATTTTGGCGCTTGAGTCGAAGTTCGACATAGTTATTGACCACGCGGATTTGCCCTTTCCGGTAAAGATAGGCGGTACAGTTGACCGAATAGAAGAGCGTGACGGCATTATAAGAATAATCGACTATAAAACCGGGCGCGTCGAACCACGCGATTTGATGCTGAGATGTTGGGATAATCTTACCGACGAAGTGAAAAACGATAAAATCATCCAAATCCTGTCGTATGCCATGATGATTCGTCCCATGTACGCCGATAAAGAAATTCAAGCCGGAATTATATCGTTTAAAAACATCAAATGCGGATTTATGCCGTTTGAATATATCGAAGATAAAATTAGGAAGTCGACAATTGATGACCATATTCTCGAAGCATACCGGAGCGAGCTGATTATTTTGCTGAATAGGATTTTCGACCGAAACGAACCTTTCACCGAAAAAATTGTGTAATGTTGATCCTTCAAAATGTCATCGCATTCTGGAAAACTACACTGCCGGTAAATTTGGGGGTTTCTATCTGGCCGTTGCTGTTAATAGGTCCTGATCTGTTCCTTATTTGCTTTAGTACGCTCGGTTTTGCGCTGAGCATAAGTGTCAAAGAATCAAAAAAACAAGAATATCTGTTCTATTTGAATAATGGTCTTCCGAAGTGGCGATTGATCCTAAGCACTTTTTTATTAAATTTTATAGCGGGTCTGATTTCGGTTTGTATAATCGTTTTAATTAAAAATCAATTTGGATAAAAGCCTTTTGGAATGCGATAGCATCCAAGTTTCATTCGGACACAAGACGCTATTGTCCGATGTGTTTCTAAGTTGCGAAACCGGAAACGTGATTGGATTATTGGGGCGTAATGGTTCCGGTAAGTCGACACTTTTGAAAGTCATACGCGGAATCGCTCCCGCCGACAATAAATTCATTCGCGTCGACGGGAAATGCTCTGCTGATTCGATAAATACATGTATGGCTTATCTCGGCCAACAATCGGCAATACCGCGAGAATTTAGCGTCAGAAAAGCGATTTCTTTATCCATGCCACCATCAGACATATCTTCGTTCCTGGAAGATGATATGCTC
>JADMKR010000047.1:4418-6559 GCA_015478765.1 Flavobacterium sp. | reverse complement strand
CGACAACTGAGGTTCAAACGTTGGGCATTTCCGATGAAACTTTGTCGGCGGCCGATATTTTAAATACGAAACGAATAGGCTGGAATGACGTATCGGAAACATCGGAATTATTAGTTCCGGGTCACAAAATCGGCCAACAGGAATTGTTATTTTCAAAAATCGAAGACGAGGCGATCCAGAAACAAATCGATAAATTAGAAGCCACAAAAACTATGAATGCAGCCGAAAATAAGAAAGCCGAACCACAGAAAGACCTGATCCAGTATGACGATTTCGCGAAAATGGACCTTCGTGTCGGGACGATAATCGAGGCTGAAAAAATGCCGAAAGCCAACAAACTTCTGATATTGAAAGTCGATACCGGCATTGATGTGCGCACCATCGTATCGGGGATTGCCGAGAGCTTTTCACCTGAAGAGATTATTGGAAAAAAAGTTACCGTCTTGGTGAATTTGGCGCCACGAACTTTACGCGGAACAGAAAGCAACGGTATGATTTTGATGACCACAAATGCTGAAGGGAAATTGGTTTTCGTGAATCCGGATGCCGATGTTGCGAACGGCGAAACCATTAATTAAAAGCTACATGATAAAAGTAATCGCCTTTGATGCCGACGATACATTATTTGTAAACGAGCCGTATTTTCAGGAAACCGAAGAGAAATTCTGCGCACTGATGGGTGATTATTTGTCAAACCAGGGATTGTCGCAGGAATTGTTCCGAATCGAAATTCAGAATCTCCCGTTGTACGGATACGGAATAAAAGCGTATATCTTATCGATGATCGAAGCGGCGATGAAAATTTCGAACAAAACGATCAGCGTCAGGATTATCGAAAAGATCATCGAGTACGGAAAAGAACTATTGCAAAAACCGATAGAATTATTGGAAGACGTCGAGCCTACGCTCAAGGCGCTTCATGGAAAGTACAAACTGGTGGTTGCGACGAAAGGCGATTTGCTGGATCAGCGCCGCAAACTTCACAACTCCGGGTTAGGCCATTATTTCCACCATATTGAGGTGATGTCGGATAAACAAGAAATCGATTATCGAGACCTGTTGAAACGCCTTGAGATCGAGCCTGAAGAATTTTATATGATTGGGAATTCGTTAAAATCGGATGTGCTACCGGTACTGGGAATCGGCGGCCATGCCATCCATATCCCGTTTCATACCACATGGGCGCATGAAAGAATCGACCATGAAGTCGTGCATCCAAATTTCAGGGCATTTAAAAATATTTCCGAAATCCTGCCAATATTCGAATAATCATATCGTTACATTTATGAATAATTATTGTGATGAAATACGTCCCGCTGTTTATTACATTGTTCGTTTGTGTATTTGCGAATGCGCAGGCATTAATTGTCGCAACCGATTTAGATCTGAAAAATCCGGAACACAAGCAGCAATTTCTGCAGGTGAAACATCCCGATTCCAATGAATTCTTTGTATTTGCATCAGATAAAACCGACTTTTACGCGTTGCGCTTCAACGGTGCGCTCTTCTATCGTGACAGCTTAAAGACTGCGCGTCCGGCCAATGACGTAGATTTCCTTGCGGGAAGCAGTTTTGATGCTAAGGGCAATCCGGCAACCTACTGGGTTTCGGAAGATTATTCTACAATACGCTCCACTATTTTCGACTTCGAATCTCGGCTAATAAATACGGCCTTATTTAAGATCGATTACAAGGAACAGTATTTCATTGGCAGTTTTTCGACCGATGGGAAATTCTATATCATCACCACGCGCGAAGACCAGGATCGGTTGAATTTTTATGTCTTTACCGGTGGCTTAATGCACGAATCTTCAGTCGCCATTGATATAGTTTTTCGTAAAGAACAAAACCAAATTTCATTCGGGAAATTACTCGCGCAATATCCACCGGAGCACATAGACAACCGATTATTGACGCCGCTTTTTTATGCCACGCCTAAAATCAAGTTCTATACATCAAATAAAAAGTTGCTGTTTACTTTTGATCATGAACTTCATCAAACGCAGGTGGTATCGGTCGATCTCGATTCATTCGAATCAGCATCTTCTGCAATTCCCAATGAGACTTTGGCGAGCGGGCCAGGTGAATCGAATTCATTTGTTTCGGGCGAACTTTTATATCAATTAAAGGCGAACGATACC
>JADMKR010000047.1:0-4408 GCA_015478765.1 Flavobacterium sp. | reverse complement strand
CAGAAAAATTCTTTTGGTGCCCTGATCGACGGTGATATGACTTCCCTGAATTCACCATTATTAATTCAAACAGGTAGTCAGCCCGCTCGCGAGGTCAGAAATCACAAAAGATTTTTCAAAATGTTATCGGCTGCCGATATTGGCATATCGGTCTATAATAATTCGTACCCGATCCTTGTTACGGTTGGCGGCGTCGATTACATCCCATCGACTGGAAATGTGATTCTTGGAATCGCTGCCGGCGCCGGCATGGTCATGGGTGGAGCAGATGTAGATTTAACCGGACTCATAGCCAATGATAATCTTCGGACGGTATTCTTCGAGATTACGCTTGACGACGCACTCAAGCCGGTGCACGACGGCCAGCCAATTCTTGCAGCTGATAAAGTTCAGACCTTTCTTCAACTAGCAGATGAGAGAATTAATAGTATTCTCACGAAATACAACCAAGATTTTTTGCTAGGATATTATTCCTCACGTCAGAAAAAATATATTTTACGACGCTTCTTTGACGGTCAGGACTTCTAGATTTGGGGAATGTGAGATGTTTTCCATAACTTTACGTAAAACGATTTTTATGTTAAAGAAAAATATTGAACAGGCGCTGAATGCGCAGGTACGAACAGAAGCCGAATCATCACAAATTTACTTGTCAATGGCATGTTGGGCCGAAAATCACGGCCTGGAAGGCGTAGCGCGATTCATGTATGCGCAGTCGGATGAGGAGCGAATGCATATGTTGAAATTGGTTCGCTACATCAATGAACGCGGCGGCTGGGCACAGGTAACCGAATTGAAAGCGCCAAAGACAAGTTTCGGAACTTTCAAGGAAATGTTCGAGGAGTTATATCAACACGAGGTTTTCGTATCGGAGTCGATAAACGATCTGGTTCATATCGCTTTATCCGAAAAAGATTATTCGACCCACAATTTCCTTCAGTGGTATGTTGCCGAACAAATTGAAGAAGAGGCGCAGGCCAAAACGATTTTGGATAAAATAAGTTTGATTGGTGATGATAAAGGCGGACTTTACCTCTTTGATCGCGATCTGATGCAAATGAGTATTACAAGTTCTATATCGATGGATCCCAAATAGTTAAAGTTTCCTGCCACGAGACATTATGAATTATCTTTGCAGCAATAATCCTGACTTGTGGGCAAGAAAGAAAAAGATAAAAAGAAGAAAAAGAACCTCGGTGCAGAAATGAAATTGCCGTCGGAAAAAGCCTGCAAAACCGAGTGCTGCGAAAAATATAAAAAACGCGAGGATAAGCGCTGTAAGCGTTGTCCGATGTTCGATCTGATCGCAAAAGTCGCGTAAATAAAAAAAGCCATTGGAGTCCAATGGCTTTTTCATTACTTCAAATTACTTATTTGCACTTAGCAAAAGGAGTTCGTTTACCACTACTTCGGTAAAATATTTTTTATCTCCATTCTTGTCGTCATAGGAACGATGGGTCAATTTGCCTTCAATGGCAACTTCCTTCCCCTTGGTAACGTATTTCTCTATGATTTCTGCAGTCTTACCCCAGGCAACCACATTATGCCACTGGGTGTCGGTCACCTTTTCTCCCTTATCGGTTTTGTAGGTTTCGTTGGTCGCAAGCGTGAACTTGGCAAGTTTTTTCCCCGAATCGAGGTTCATGATTTCCGGATCTTGTCCTGTGTTACCGATTAATCGCACGGTGTTTCTTAATGTACTCATGGCATGTAAAAAATTAAATGGTTTATAAAAAAAATTGAGTTTCGTGATGATCCAGTAATGAATCAACATTGCAAATATGTACCGACCAGAAATTATTAGACGGTAAATAATTATTTGCTTTCGGTTGTAAGTATTTGTAACCGTTTGCAAATGGCTGGTTTTTTAACTACATTCGCTTAAACCACACTATTTTATGCAAGCGAAGATTAATAAGGTCGAACTCAGAAACCTTCAGATTGAAGATTATAAAGAGCTTAAAAGTTCCATGATGGAGGCGTACTCTGAAATGGCCGGCTCGTATTGGCACGAACACCATATTGAAAAGCTACTGGAAGTGTTTCCGGAAGGCCAATTGGTCATACTGGTTGATGATAAAGTTGTAGGTTCGGCGCTGTCGTTGATAGTTCCGGAAGATCTGGTCGAAAAAAATCACAATTACACAAAGATTACAGGAAATTATACATTCTCGACACATGATCCCAACGGCGAAGTCCTTTATGGTATCGATGTCTTTATCCATCCTATTTATCGCGGCCTGCGATTGGGGCGACGTTTATATGATGCCCGAAAGGAAATCTGCGAACAGCTGAATTTAAAGGCGATCGTTTTTGCCGGCCGAATCCCGACTTATAATCAATATGCAAATGAACTTACGCCAAAAGCGTATATCGACAAAGTCAAACTGAAAGAAATCCATGATCCGGTACTTTCTTTCCAGTTAAGCAATGATTTTCACGTGTTGCGGATTATGAAAAATTATCTCGAAGGCGACACAGGCTCGCAGGATTTCGCAGTACTGCTCGAGTGGAACAATATTTATTATAACGAGTCGCCGGGGGCGATCAACTCGGGTAAGACAGTTATACGCCTGGGTTTGATACAATGGCAAATGAGACAACTCAACAATCTTGAGGCACTGTTCGAACAAGCAGAATTTTTCATTGATGTAGTTTCGGGTTATGGAAGTGACTTTGCCGTCTTTCCTGAATTATTTGTCGCGCCGTTAATGGCCGATTATAATCATATGTCTGAATCGGCCGCCATTCGGGAGATCGCGAAATTTTCAGAGCCAATCCACAAGCGGTTTCAGGAATTGGCGATATCCTATAATATCAACATCATCACCGGAAGTATGCCCATGGTTGAAGACGGTGCCTTATATAATAGCGGCTACCTGTGTAAGCGCGACGGAACATCAGAAAAATATACGAAAATACATATAACTCCAAATGAAGTCCACCATTGGGGAATGACAGGCGGATCCGAAATCCAGACATTCGACACCGATTGTGGCAAGATTGGTATTGTAATTTGCTATGATGTCGAATTCCCGGAACTATCAAGGCTTTTGGCCGATGAAGGAATGAACATCCTATTCGTGCCTTTCTTAACCGATACTCAAAATGGCTATACTAGAGTAAAAAATTGCGCACAGGCGCGAGCCATCGAAAACGAATGCTACGTAGCCATTGCAGGTTGTGTTGGGAATTTGCCGAAAGTAAATAACATGGATATTCAATATGCGCAAACCGCGGTTTTCACTCCTTCCGACTTTGCCTTTCCAAGCAACGGCATCAAAGCAGAGGCGACCCCTAATACTGAAATGACGCTGATTGTTGATGTCGACCTCGATCTGCTTAAAGAACTTCATGAACACGGAACGGTGCGAATCCTCAAAGACCGCCGGCATGACCTGTATCAAATTAAAAAGAAAAAGCCATGAAAGCCTGCCTAGAGTGCGGTGACAAAATAGTGGGCCGCGAAGATAAAAAGTTTTGCAGTGACGGATGCCGAAACGCGTACAACAACAAGATCAATAAGGATTGCAATAACTATATGCGCAATATCAATAACAGATTGCGTCGGAATTATCGGATACTGTCAGAACTGAACTCTGACGGCAAAACAAAAACAAATAAGCAAAAACTTCTCGCAAAAGGATTTGACTTTGAATACTTTACCAATATCTTGCACACCAAAACCGGCAATATTTATTATTTTCTGTACGATCAGGGATACATGAGTCTGGAAAATGATAATTATATGCTGGTCAGGAAAGATTTGTAACCAACCCACATGAAAAGAAACTACGCCTCCGTTTTAGTTGTCATCTTCACTTTTATCGTTCTCTTGTTGATGCAATTTACAATGATGCCGTGGCAAAAAAGAAACGAAGGCTCCCTCTCGGTCTTCTCGGAAAAGCGCGCTGGCGAACATATAAAAGCAATTTCTGCCGAACCTCATTTTGTTGGGTCGCCCGGTCATGAGCTCGTTGTAGGTTATTTGGAACGCGAATTACAGAAACTAGGACTCGAAACTAGTATTCAGGAAGGCACCACTTTCTCGGATTGGGGCAATGTTGTCAAATCCAAAAATATAATGGCGCGCATAAAAGGGACAGGCAATTCCAAGGCTTTATTGCTATTGTCGCACTATGACAGCGCACCGCATTCTGCTTCCTTGGGCGCCGCCGATAACGCAACGGGCGTCAGCACAATTCTTGAAAGTATTCGGGCATTTCTGCACAATAAAACACCGCATCAGAATGATATAATTATACTTTTTTCGGATGCAGAAGAACTCGGATTAAACGGCGCCGCGCTTTTTGTCAGTGAAAGCCAATGGGCCGCTGAAATAGGACTAGTACTTAATTTTGAAGCGCGGGGAACGGCGGGACCGTCCTACATGCTGATGGAAGTCACC
>JADMKR010000046.1 GCA_015478765.1 Flavobacterium sp. | reverse complement strand
GGGCAGCGTAATAATCAGGTGGTAAAAAAAATCCCGGAACGTATGTCCCGGGACTGCAGCTGAATTATTATTTAACCCAATTAAATAAATATATCGGGATTTAGAAAAGTCCGCCTCCCTGCTGCGTATTGTCATCACGTTGCTTGCGCTGCAATGCTTTGTTCTTGCCGGTACCAAACATATAGTTCAATCCAATGTAAACCGATCTGCTTTCCCAGCGAAATTCTCCGCGGGTCGGGAAGGGGTGTTCCCCTGTAAACTCAGATCGCAGGGTTTTGAAAATGTCATTGAAACGAATACTGACAGTCGCTTTATCTTTCCAAAATGAATATCTTCCGCCAACATCCATCTTGTACATTTCACTATTGCGAAACTGCACATACTGAACATCACTGCGATAAAATCCGAAGAGCAGGAATCTTAAGCTTTTGGTAGCCTTGAAATTATTATTAATGCGTGCATTAAATGCTGAAACATTAACGCGGCGTTCTGTCATATCGTATAAATCGGTTACCGGATTCCGTACCGCCAGCAATCCACGTTGCGCGATGTTTGTAAAATCGCCCGCAGGCTGTATATCCCACCAATCGGTGAGTTTGTAATTTGCCGAAAGTTCAAAGCCATACGCTGTATTGTCGCTGAAATTTTGCCATGACATGACCTGACGTTCCGGGTTTTGCGGATCGGGAGTAATTACACGATTTATCTCGTTATTGATGTTACGCACAAATACGCTGCCTGATAGCGAACCTTTCTCCAATGTCCGGGTGTAGTTTAACTCAACTGAATTTGTAAACTGGGGATCCAGTTCAGGGTTTCCGCGTGAGGTAAGCAATGGCGTACTAAACTCACGTATAGGAGCGGTTTGTTCGAGGCTCGGCCTGTCAACCCGTCGGCTATAACTTAGTTGGAACATGTTTTTTTCAGATAGGGTATAGGTCATCGATGCCGATGGATACAATGTCAGGTAGTCATCTTCATAGGCAGTCTCACCGTCCAGCGTGGCTATAACCTTATAACTTTCGAATCGGGCTCCCAACTGATAGCTGATTTTTTCAAATTTTTGTCCGAAAGTCGCATAGGCCGAATAAATGTCGAGGTTGTAATTGAAATTGGCGTTGCCCAGTTCGTCATTATCGGTCGTATAAACATTATCGGTTCGGATGATCCGTGCTTCAGCACCCAGTTCCAGCGTGGATTTTTCGGTCAGCGGATTTACATAATCGAGATTGATCGTGGTGTTATCGCGCTGATCTCGTATGACGTCGCTATACGAATCGTTAAATGCCGGATCACTGTACTGATTGTCAAACGACGAGATTTGATCTTCGACATATTGGTTATAGTTAATCTCGAAATCCAATGTCTCACCCTCTTTTGATGTAAGTCTTTTATAGGCCAGATTGTAAGTGCTGTTAGTGTTATCCGATAAATAGGAAGCACGCTGAAATTGATTTTGTGCCGCATCAGGATAGTTGATTTTAGTATCGACGGTCCAGTCGCCGTCTAAAAAATTCTGATTGGTATACACCGAAATTGTGTTTTTATCATTGATATAATAATCCATGCCAACTTTAAACAAATGCGATCGGCTGTCATTCAAAATATCCATTAATTGCTGCGATTCAAATTCGTCCAGCCGGCGAACATCACCTTCGTTGTAGTGTTGTGCGAAATTATTACCGTAGGTGCCAAAGAAGTTCACCTTGCCCACGCGATAATTCATATTTACAGAATTGTTCCACTTAGGCGTACGCGCAATTGTCAATCCGCTATTGATGCTGGCGTTAAAACCATCGTTCGAATTCTTATGCAGAATGATATTTATGATACCCGACATTCCTTCTGGGTTGTACTTGGCACTGGGATTGGTGATCAGTTCGATTTTCTTGATAGATGTCGAAGGAATTTGCTTTAAAAGCTGGGCAGGATCGATATTGGTTGGCCGCCCATCAACCAGCACCCGTACATTTTCATTTCCGCGAAGCGATAATTTACCATCCTGATCGACATTGACCGACGGGATATTGTTCATTATTTCGGACGCGGTCGCGCCGGAAGTTGTCAAATCGCGCCCTACGTTGATGACTTTGCGGTCGATCTTCTGTTCGATGGTCGAGAGTTCGGCGACCACAGTGACGTCATCGAGTTGTACTGCATCGTCTTGAAGTGTGATCGTTTTAAGATCAAATGCAGGACTCTCGGCAGTCAACTTGACGGGTATCGAAAACGATTTATATCCCATGTACTGAACTTCCACCGTATACGGTTTAAATTCGAGATTCTTAATTTCGAAAATTCCGTTGTCGTTAGTAACCGACCCTGTAATTATTTTATCGCCGTCCTTGACCGAGACGGTTGCGTACGGAATCGCAAATCCTGCGTTTTGATCGGTGACTTTACCGGTGATTAATCCGGTTTGGGCAAATGAGGAAATGATCGTGCCAAGCAGGCACACGATAATTAGCTTAAGCTTCATGATTGATGATTGATTGATGATTTATATTAAGATAGTTTAATAGACTCTGCTTTTTTAGTATTGTTACAGCAACCGGCACGATTGTAAAAAAAAAACCTCCCAGTGGGAGGCTTTTCAGAGATCGAAATGAATTATCGTTTCATTGCAAAGTGCGCGCGGAATTCTTTTTCAGCGCCGTCTTCAACATAGGTGACCACAAACCAATAATCGGTAGACGGCATCATGGCACCGGCAAATGTTCCATCCCATCCAGCTCCACTCGGAGTGATTTGTTGCAGGAACTTACCATATCGGTCATAGATTTTTATGGTCGATTCGGTTTGAGTACGCAAGTCGATGATGTTCCAGGTATCGTGAACTCCGTCGCCATTAGGTGTGAAATAGTGCGGATAATTAACCACCATTGCGGTAGATGTCGATATTCCACAGCCATTTTTATCGCGAACGGTGATTATATGCATTCCCGATGCTACGTTTTCAAAGATATTGCTGTCTTGGAAATTACCGTTGTCCAGCTGATATTCGTAGTCACCGGTACCCTCGGCAATTACCGTAATTACAGGCACGTCGACGAAATTCTGGGTAACCGTATATGAAATCACAGCCGGTTCAGAAGGGATCACATCCACAGAAACGGGCTCAGAGAAACAGCCGGTCGATGTGCGACGGGCAATTACAGTATAGGTTCCAGGAGATTGGGTGGTATAATTAGCTCCGGTACCAACTATCTGACCTGAAGCGTCAAACCACTGAAAGGTGTGCTGTGATCCGCTTAATCCGCTATTGATTACAAATGGACTCAATAATACCTCATTAAAAGTGTCATAACATACAATTCCGCCCACAGGAGTCGGCACCGGAAGGGTGTTGACCGTAATCGCAACGGTGCGTAGTGCGTAACAGTCGGGCGCAAGCACGTTGGTCACTCTTGCGTAGACTATTTGGGCTGTCGTGCTGGTTATAGCATTGATACCCAAGTCGGCGTCGGCGACAGCTTCAAAAAATTCAATCATGAACTCGGGACCTGTCTGCGTTCCTAAAACCGTAGCTTCGATAGTTGTTAGGTCAAATGTGGTGATGCCATCGTTAGTTCCATCCTGATCGCAAACGCGCGTTTGGATTGACGGAACCGCATAGGCCACCGGAACCGGAACAATGGTGATTTCAAATGAGCTTTCATCATAGCACGTTGGTACAAACGGTGAAGCTGCATAAATATACATTGTTTGAGATGTTGAAATAGCAGTTCCGGCAGGTATCTGGGTACCTGTCCCATTCGCCCCGGTGAAATATTGACCTGTTGTCAAAGATGGCAGGATATAGTTTTGGCATGAAACGACATCGGTCAATTCGTCGACATTGAAAATCGTTACTTCGAAGCTTTTTTCATCGTAGCAATTTGGTGTCGTAGCTGTTTCAGCATAGACGTACAGTGTTTGCGATTGCGTTAATACATCGCCCGCATTGAGCATTGTTCCGTTGCCGCTGGGTTGTGTGAAATAATTTCCAATGGTTAACGCCGGAAGCGTGTAAGAGTTACAGGCAAAGCGATTTGGCTCAACCGGTACCGATGGTGTATTGTTGATGGTGATGGTAAAAATATTCTCATCGCTGCAGTTAATTCGCTCTCCCGATTCGGTGTAGACATACATTGTAGTGGTCGTTGTGATGACATCGCCGGGGAATCGAATTGTTCCTTCGCCACCTGCCGGTCCACCCGGGGCGGTATAATAATTACCTACGGTTAATTCCGGAAGAACGTAGCTGTCGCACGCAGTAACCGATGCGGGCGCATCAGCCTCGACTGAGAAGATAAATATCTCAAAACTGTTTTCAGAAGTACAACCTGCTAATGAAGGTGTTTCGGCAAAAATATAGATGGTAGCCGATTCGGTGATTACAGTTCCTGCGGCCAACATGCTGCCAGAACCGTTTGGTCCTGTATAGTAGTTTCCTGCGGACAGTTGCGTCAGCACGTAGGCGTTACAAATATCGATGTCGGAACGTGAATCGATTGCCGGTGGTTGATTGATTGTTACATTGAAACTCGATTGATTGCTGCATGATGATCCCGATTGCGCAAAAACATACAGCGTTGTACTGCCCGTAATGACGTGACCTGCCGACAAGTGACTTCCACTTCCGTCAGATCCGGTAAAATACGAGCCATTTGTTAAAGCAGGAAGAACATATGTGGTACATGCGACAACATCTGACACTGAATCAATAGGCGGTTGTGAAATGGTAATGCTGAATGAAACATTCGCCATGCAGTCCGGTGTGTCGGAATTTGGAATATAAATGTAAATTGTCTGCGAAGTGCTGATTACGGTCCCAGCGGCAATTTGGTTCCCGGATCCGGATGGACCGGTAAAATAATTACCCATCGGAAGACTTGGCAGCGTATACGGCGTACATTGAGAAATGTCTGCCGGTTGTGTGAATCCTATCACCACTTTAAAGCTGTCTTGTGATGTGCAATTCACCGGTGCGCTGCCCGATTGGGCAAAAACATAGATAGTCTGCGAAGTCGTAATGGAGGTTCCGGGGGCCAATTGTGTACCGCCACCGTTTGCTGCCGTGTAATAATTTCCAATGGTTAGCGGAGGTAAAACATATGCCGTGCAATCGAATACATCCGGATGCGTACCTACTGATGATTGGTTAACGATGGTTGGTGTAAAATTGATATTGATTTCACAGAACGGAGCCTCCAGTGATAAGTAATGGATATGGATCGTCTGAGTCGATGTTATAACCGTGCCAGCAGAGATAGGTGTACCCTGTCCGTTTGGTTGAGTAAAATAGTTCCCGTACTGCAAAGGGGGCAATGTGTAGCTGCCGCAATAGTTACCGTTCCCGGGTGACAAAGTCAGTGGGTCGATAACCGTTACTTGAAATGAAGTCGAAGAAGAACACGGGTTACCGGCAGGATGGTTAAAGATATGGACAGTTTGCGTCTCGGAAATGATATCGCCTTCAAACAGCGGTGTTCCCTGTCCGTTGGCTTCAGTGTAATATTCGCCATTTATCAGTGCTGGGAGTACATAATTCTCACAAACGACCACGCTAGGAAGTGCATCTACAGGAGGAAGCGGGCTTACGGTAATTTCAAAACTGGCAGTAGTATAGCAGCCTGGGTCCGATGTAGTAAATACTCGGATATAAATAGTCTGGCCGCTCGACGCAAAGCTTGTCGAGGAGACAGGGTTTGAGCCGGCGTCGGCGTCAGCCTGTGACGTGTGATATGATATGCTATAAATACTGCTCGACTGCCCACTTAATACTGTATTATTAAGCGTACTAAAATTGAAATACACGCTGGTATAGTTAGAGCACTTATTCCATGTATTGGGTGCAGTGGCAGTGGGTGGAGGGGTTAATTGTAATTCAAAAGATTTTACAATATAACATTGGTTTTGGTTGGTGATTCGGGCGTAAACCGTTTGATTACCCGGGCTATTGTACATAGCCGGCAATGGATTTGCGTTATTTTGTGCATCTGCCATACTTGCGTGGTAGGTAACCGTAACCGGAGTGCTTCCAGCCGAGAGTATTGGTGTGTTAACTGCGAGGTTGAAAACATAGCTTGACGCACCAGTGTCGCATATGTAAATCGGATTTGCATTAGGCGCTGTAAATGCAGCCTGGAACTCGATTACAATAAGATCAGTGAACGCCTGGCAAGCATTTGTGATGTGTGAATATGTCACGCCGTAAGTTCCCGGCTGTGTTACATTAATTGAAGCGCCGCTGGCACCTGGAATGACAACTCCGTTGCGGGTCCATGCAAATGTGTAGTTGGCCGGATTTAATCCGGTGCTTAGAACATAAGTTTCACCGGCGCAAACGGCAGTGTTGTTTGCTACTGTTAAGTCGGCGCCAAGTACATTCTGTCCGATGTTGAAACTGTTGGACGATATGAAAATAGCCGAATCGGATTCTAAATCCGACCGGTCGGCGATTACAAGTTTAATGTGATAAGGCGTATCAGGTACCAGCACTGCCGATGCATTCATCATCACAGTCTGGCCATTGAAATTGGTAGCCGATGTTGCAGCGGCCGAACCACCGTTAAAACTGTCAAAATACTGTGCATTTGCCGACGGACATGAGG
>JADMKR010000045.1 GCA_015478765.1 Flavobacterium sp. | reverse complement strand
TGCTGTTTCAGGTGTAGGTGGTTTGGGAGGATCATAGGATGTCACTCTGATAATTGTGTCAGGATCGAAAGCCGGTGTTGATACAATGCCTGGTTTATCCATCGCAAGTACCGACGCGAGCAAAGCGGCGCCAAATAACAGAATTCCAAGAAAAAGTGCCAATAGTGTAGTACGCGGATTTTGAAGGCGTAGCTGGTACGCGCCGTAATCCTGGTTGCGACCTTCAAATACAAGATCCAGCCATTTTTTCTCATAGATACTTAAGTTCGACATAATGCAACGGTTTAAGGGTTATGTATCAGTGTTTCATAATGGTCTTTAACACATAACGCCAACTATCGACAGTATCTTATATAAAAGCGGAGAGAATTTTTAAAAAAATTAACGCTTAGTTTCCTTTGCGAATAATTTCGGCCAGTAGTTTTTTGGCGCGAAGCAGTTTAATCTTGACATTGCTCAGCGGTTCGCCCAGCTGATCTGATATTTCCTGATAGGAGAGTTCCTGAAAATAGCGCAACTGGATTACATCCTGATAGTGCGGTTTAAGTTCCTTGATGCACTTGAGTAATGCTGAAAGGTTTTGCTCGGTGATGAGTTTATCTTCGGCCGATGGGGTTGTATCGGCGACATTATAAGCCTGTCGGTCTTCCTGATCGGTGATGTCCAGGAACCACGCCGATTTTTTCTTGCGCAGCATATCGATATGCACATTCTTCGCAATAGCGATCAGCCAGGTGTTGAATTGAAATTCGGGGTTGTAGGTCGCAATTTTATCGAATGCTTTAGAAAAAGTCTCGATGGTGATATCTTCGGCATCGGTTTCGTCTTCGGTTCGCTTCAGCATAAAGCCGTAAACTTCGTTCCAATATCGGTCGAGCAAAAAAGTGAACGCCGCCTGGTCGCCCTCTTTAGCTTTTTCTATATATTGGTTTATTTCCAATGGACGGGTTTTGAGAAAATGTTTGTCATAAAGATGTTCAATTGTGTTACAATCAGAACCAATTCGATGATTGGATACCAATAGACCACATCTTTCTCCTTGAGTTTTGCTGCCGAAAATCCGATAGTTATCCAGGTGAATACGTACCTAAAGACAATCAGGCCCGTCACAATCATCCACTCGTATTGAAAAGCCAGCAGTAACGCCGCCAGTATGATGAACAGAAGTTGAGAAATGTAAAATACGGCCAATTGCGCACGGTCGAAAAATTTATAATGGCCGGCAGTTGAAACGTGTCGGCGTTTTTGATTGAACCAATCGCTGAATTTTCGTTTTGGTTCCGAATAGGTAAAACTGGACGGCGTGAAGCAAATAGTGGTATTTTTTATATTTCCTGCCTGATTGATGAACAGGTCGTCATCGCCGGAGCGGATTTTCATATGATCCATAAAACCGCGTACGTTGAAGAATTCCTCCTTTTTGTAAGCCAGGTTTCTCCCGACGCCCATGTAGGGCTTACCGGCCTTTGCCCATGAAAAGTACTGGACGGCAGTTAGCATGGTTTCAAATCGGATTATCTTGTTGAGGAACGAATTCGGGATTTTTTCATAGGCGCCGTATCCGAGCACAATGGTTTTGTTTAGCGTAAACTGCGAACTCATATCGCGCAGCCAGTTGGGTGAGGCCGGATAACAATCGGCGTCGGTAAAAAGCAGATACTCTTTTTTTGCAGCCTTGATGCCCAGTGTCAGCGCAAACTTCTTGTTGCCCCAGAAAGCTTCATTATTTTGGACTTTTACGATACGGATATTTGGATATTGTGCTTCAAATCCTTCAAACAAATCGAGGGTGTTGTCGCTGGAGGCGTCGTCGATTAGAATTATTTCGAAATCAGGGTAGTCTTGTTGGGCCAACAGCGGTACAAATCGGGCGACGTTGTCAGCTTCATTTTTGGCGCAAACTATGATCGATACGCCAATTTTCTTAGGTGATACATTCAGGATTTTCGCAAAAGCAAAGCGACTGAAGACGCCAAGATAGTAGCAAATTTGTACAACAATTATAAAAGCAAAAAGATACAGGGTAATTTCCAGCATATAAGCGTTTTGACGTGAGTATCACTCGTTTTTGACGTGTGCAAAGATACTGAATAGGCTATGAGAATCTACCGGCTGACATTAATTATTTATCAAGTTTAACGCGGGCATTTTTTCATTTCCTCAGCAACTGCTATTGCGTTTGGTTCGCCAGTTTTTTCGAGCTTGCTGATTATGCTTCTAAAATTTTTATCGTCACGGTTTTGCGACATTTTATTCACGGCGTGGATTTCCCGGATTTCGATTTTGTAACATACTATCCCGCGTGCCTGCAACAGTAATTCAGGCGACAGGTTTTTCATTTTTATGGGTTTCTCGACTGTCGATTCATACCTGTCGATCAATTTCTCCAGAAAGTTCATTACGGCATCGCCTTCAACGATACTGATTTTGCCATAAACATGAATGGCGGCGTAATTCCACGTCGGGACATTTTCATGATCATACCATGAGGGTGAAATGTAACTGTTTGGTCCGTTGAAAATCGCCATTACTTCCTCACCCGATGCAAAACTCTGCCATTGTGGATTTTCCCGTGAGATGTGACCGTACAAAAACTCTTTGCCGTTTTCGTCCTGTTCGAGCTCCATGGGCGTGTGGGTTGCCCAAAATTTACCATAATTTCGGTTTACAAGAATGCCAAAACTGAATTTGCGCAAAAAACCGCGGATTTGTTCGGGATCTTCATTTTTGTAAATATCAGGAATATACATTTTGGCAAATTTTATCCGTAAAGTTACGCAAGATCAAAAAGCGGGTTGCGAGATTGATAAAAAATTAACCCAATATTAAACAATGTTGACTTCAGCTTCGATAGCAATACCGAATTTCTGAAACACTGTCGATTGGATATCGCGTGCCACGGCTAGAACTTCCGCTCCTGTGGCGTTTCCATAATTCACCAGTACGAGCGCCTGATTTTTGTGAATTCCGGCGTCGCCAAATCGCTTGCCTTTAAAACCGGCTTGCTCTATCAGCCAGCCTGCAGGTACTTTGACTTCATTCTCGGTTATCACATAATGCGGCATGTCGGGAAAAGCAGCACTGGCAATGTCAAACTGCTGCTTCGGGATAATCGGATTTTTAAAAAAGCTTCCGCTGTTGCCAAGTTCTTTGGGATCTGGCAATTTGCTTTTCCTGATTGCGATGACGGCATTGCTCACATCCTTTAATGAGGGCGTCACAATATTATTTTTTTCAAGTTCTTTGGTGATGTCACCGTAGGAAATATTGATTTTATGATTGCGTTTGGTCAACTTAAAAACTACCGAAGTGATTACAAATTTATCTTTAGCCTCGTTCTTAAAAATGCTTTCGCGGTAGGCAAATTTGCAGTCGGAGTTTGTGAAAGTCTGAGTCTGCTGCGTATCGACATCAACTGCTTCGCATGATACGAAGGTATCTTTGATTTCGGTTCCGTATGCGCCAATATTCTGAACGGGTGTAGTGCCAACATTCCCGGGAATAAGCGACATATTCTCGAGTCCGCCTAAGTTGTTTTCAATGCAGAACAATACGAATTCGTGCCAGTTTTCACCGGCGTGCGCTTCAACCCACGCATGATCGTCGTCTTCACCGATGATTTTTTTTCCTTTGAGATTTATATGGATAACAAGTTTGTCGATGTCTTTCGTGAGCAGCATGTTGCTGCCGCCACCTAAAATGAATTTCGGCTCTGGATGTTCACTTAATACGGTCTTGAGTTCATCAACCGATGTCACTTCAACAAACCGTTTTGCAGTGGCGGCGATGCCGAAAGTATTGTAACCTTTGAGCGGCTGGTTTTTGATAATTTCCATTCGGTGGCTATTCGGCTGTCAGCGCGCGGTTTAAAAATTGGTTCAAAGGTCGTAAAGCAATCAGCCGGGATGCCAGGGTTTCAGCCAGTTTTGGTTTGGCCAACAGCTTATCATCAACCTCATGAGTTGCCGTAAAACATTTTAGTTTTAGGAATTCGATGGCGGGATGATCTTTTTCATAACCTTTCGGAGCGGTTTTGAGCGTCATTTCGGGGCTGCGGTCAAGTTGTCCGAAAATTTCCACGAAATTCTTTTCATTTACGATTTCCTGCAGATCGTCATGGAAAAACGCCACTTCCTTCCTTATTTTTTTCAAATCGGCGGCTTCCGGCCAATATACACCGCCGGCAATGAAACTTGATCCTTTTTCCAGGTGAATGTAATAACCGGCGAGGTTGGTATTTTTCTGTCCGGATGACATCCAGATTGGCAGATGGGTTTTGTAGGGCGTCTTGTCTTTCGAGAATCTGATATCGCGATTTATCCTGAAAGCGCAGTCTTTTACCGTCAGGTGTTTTAAACTGTCGTCCAGCGGAATCATAGCCGCAAGCATTTCTTCTATCAACTGATGGTATCCGTTTTTATATGCTTCATATCGCTTCTTACTGTCCAAAAACCACTCACGATTGTTATTCTGCTTCAGATCTTCAAGAAAATCCAGTAATTCAGAAACGCTCATTATAGTTGATTTTTAAGGTCCTGCTCAGAAATGAAACCTGTGTGCTTCCACGAAAGTTTGCCATTCTCGTAAAGAAGCAAGGCCGGGATTTCGTCAAGGTTCAATGATTTCATGACTATCTTCTGTTGGTCGGCATCCAATCGGATCACGGTGAGGGAATCTTTCATTTCTTCCTGCATCCTTTCCAGATACGGTTTCATTTTCTTGCACGGTGCGCACCATACAGCTGAGAAGTTTACAAGTACTTTTTTATCGGAACCGATCAGTGTCTGGTATTCGTCTGTGCTCATTCCGGTCAGTGATTCCTGATCGGTTAGACCGGCCGATTCCCATTTCAGAAATCCGCCATTCATATTATATATTTCAGTGAAACCCATCTTTTGCAGTTTTTCAGCAGCCTGACCGCTGCGGCCGCCTGACTTGCAATAGACTAAAACGGGTTTGGATTTATCGAGTGTTGCTATTTCTGCTTCAAATTGGTCGCCATTCCAATCGATATTCCTGGAATTGGAGATGTTACCGGCTCCGTATTCGCCTGGGGTGCGAACATCTATTAATTGGCCGTCAGGTGTATTTTTGATTTTCTCTGCGAATTCTGTTGCCGAAAGATTTTTGACTGCTTCCGATTTCTGACCCTGGCAGGAGATGAACAACAATCCGATGACGACTGAAAAAATTATGTTGGTTTTCATATGGAAATTTTAACTGCAAAAATACAGATTAAAGATTAAACATCTTATAGCTCTGATGGGTTGACTTTACGATTTCTTCGGTGCGAAATGCATGGGTATCGGATATGAACAATTGGCCAAACTCGTTGTCGTTGACCATTTGGACGATTTTGCCCACACGTATTTCGTCGAGTTTATCAAATATATCGTCAAACAACAGAATCGGTTTCTCGCCCGATTGCTTTTGGACAAAATCGAATTGTGCGAGTTTCAACGCGATCAGGAACGACTTCTGCTGACCTTGCGAACCGAATTTTTTTATGGGATGGCCATCAATTTCAAACGAAAGATCATCTTTGTGGATGCCGCTGGAAGTATATTGGAGTGCACGGTCTTTTTGGAGTGAGTCGGTCAGTAATTCAAGCATTGGTTTTTGAGTTAACTCGGACTGATAAACCAAGCCTATATTTTCGGCCGAGTCGGTAATTGTGTGATGATACCGATTGAATATAGGCACGAATGTATTCAGGAAGTCTTGCCGCTTTTCGAATATCGGTAAACCTAACGCAGCTAACTGCTCATCGTAGATCGATAAAGTTTCACTGTCGAAGGTCCGGTTACTTGCAAAATATTTGAGAAGAGCATTTCGTTGGGCGAGTACTTTTTGGTAATTGATAAGCGTGTGCAGGTATTGCTGATCCAGTTGCGATATCACGCTGTCGATGAATTTTCTGCGGGTATCGCTACCTTCGGTGATGAGGTCGGCATCGGCAGGGGAAATGATCACCAGCGGAATGAAACCGATATGGTCTGAAAACTTGTCGTAGAGTTTGCCGTTGCGTTTCAGGATTTTCTTCTGTCCTTTTTTCAAACTGCATACAATTTGTTCGCTGCGGCCGGCTTTGTCGAATTCACCGTCAATAACGAAAAACTCTTCACCGTGCCGGATATTTTGAACTGCGAGCGGATTAAAATAACTTTTGCCGTAAGCTAAATGATAGATGGCGTCGAGAACGTTGGTTTTTCCAACACCGTTGTGTCCGACGAAACAATTGATTTTAACATCAAACTCAAAAGCGGCTTCGCTAAAACTCTTGTAGTTGAACAGTGAAAGATTTTTTAAATACATGCGGGAATTTATGGGCATTTGACGATTCGTGCCGAAGGCTGCAAATTATTGAAAATTATTAATACTATCGGCTTTTGCTTTTGGTTTCAAAACTAATGTCCGTATAGTAATGTAACAATCGGCAGATATATTGCGAGAAAGCGGTCCGATGAAATATAAAATAGGATTTTTTGTGCAAGTATGAATAAAAATTTTATTTTTGCGGCTCACTAATTTAAAATAAATGGCAACTTTCAATAAGCGCGGTTACAGGACTCCAAAAGAGAAAGCGGATAATACAGATAATGGT
>JADMKR010000044.1 GCA_015478765.1 Flavobacterium sp. | reverse complement strand
CGATGACTTTAAACAATAAGCATTTCAATTAATGAAAAAGAAAGCATTTATATTCGATCTCGACGGCGTAATCGTTGATACCGCTAAATACCATTTCCTGGCCTGGCAGAAAATTGCTGATCAATTAGGTATTGAATTTACTCCCGAGCATAACGAACAGCTAAAAGGTGTGAGCCGGATCAGGTCACTGGACATTATCATCGGACTGGGGAAGACCGAAGCATCGGAAGAAAATAAAAAAATATGGCTGACCCAAAAAAACGATGATTATTTAAGTTATATCGAAAAGATGGGCAGCGATGAAATATTACCGGGAGTCATCACGACTTTGCAGTATTTAAGAGAAAATAATCAGCCAATCGCATTGGGATCGGCCAGTAAAAACGCAAGGCCTATTCTGGAAAAAGTCGGAATTCTTCACTATTTCGACGCCATTGTAGACGGTAATGACGTGACCAACGCCAAGCCCGATCCCGAAGTGTTCCTTCAGGCAGCAAAATTGTTGAATGTGGATGCCGTCAATTCAGTTGTTTTTGAAGATTCCATTGCCGGAATCCAGGCTGCCAACAACGCCGGAATGATTAGCGTGGGTATTGGTGACGAATCGGTTTTAAATGAAGCACAATTTATTTTTCCCGATTTTTCACACATCGACACCAACTTTCTTGAAGCACTTTTAAACAAATAAAAACAGTATTTTATTTAAACTATCCAATGAATCAGGATTATATAAAACCGGACAACTGGTCCATTATTGAAGAAGGATTTGACGCCGAAAGGGTGAAATCTTCCGAAAGTCTTTTCAGCATCGGAAACGGTGCCATGGGCCAGCGGGCAAATTTCGAAGAATCATACTCAGGACCTACTTTCCAAGGCAGCTACATCGCCGGAATCTATTATCCCGATAAGACTAAAGTCGGCTGGTGGAAAAACGGCTATCCCGAATATTTCGCCAAAGTTTTAAATGCGCCAAACTGGATCGGAATCAACATTACCATAAACGATGAGCAGCTCGATATCGCAAAATGTAAATCGGTGCGAAATTTCCGACGCGAGCTCAATATGAAAGAAGGCTGGTACAACCGATCGTTTACCGCAATTCTTCAAAATGATATCGAAATCAATGTCGACGTCACCCGTTTTTTGTCATTGGAACTCGATGAAACCGGATTTATAAATTATAAGATTACGCCGCTAAATTCGGATGCACAAATAATTTTCAGCCCATACATCGACGCAGGGGTTCATAATGAAGATGCGAATTGGGATGAAAAGTTTTGGGAAATTCTCGATCTTGAACATTCTGATGACCAGGCCTGCGTTACGGCGCGGACATTTAAGACGCACTTCAATGCGACTACGTTCATGCATAACAGTGTTTGGGTTGATGGCCAAAACAATCAATTGACGCGAAGAGTATTCATAAAACAAAGGATCGGATCCAGTTTGATTACGGACTAAAGGTTATAAAAGGATCGACCGCGGCACTGCAAAAAATCGGCGGTTATACGGTTTCGTTAAATCATGAAAAATCGGAATTAGTAAGCGCAGCCAAAAAAGCGATCGCAACTGCATCGGCGAAAGGATATGATGCGATGCTGCAGCAACAGAAAGACGCCTGGGCGAAAATCTGGGAAATGTCCGATATCACAATTGACGGCGATGTCAAGGCGCAACAAGGCATCCGGTTTAATATTTTCCAGCTGAATCAAACTTATCTCGGAAAGGACTCCCGACTCAACATTGGCCCCAAGGGATTCACCGGCGAAAAATATGGCGGATCGACCTATTGGGATACCGAAGCCTACTGCATCCCTTTTTATATGGCGACCAAAGATCAGCAGGTTGCGCGGAATTTATTAACGTACCGATATAACCACCTGCAGAAGGCGATCGAAAACGCTCAAAAACTCGGATTTAAGAACGGTGCGGCTTTGTATCCGATGGTGACGATGAATGGCGAAGAGTGTCATAATGAGTGGGAAATCACGTTCGAGGAAATCCACCGAAACGGCGCTATCGCATTCGCGATTTTTAATTATCACCGATTTACAGGCGATTACAGTTACATTCCCGAAAAAGGGCTTGAAGTTCTCATAGCCATTGCGCGATTCTGGCATCAGCGGGCGACTTATTCGACCCATCACGATCAATATGTTATCCTTGGCGTCACGGGGCCGAACGAATACGAAAACAACGTCAACAATAATTTCTACACCAATTACCTGGCGAAATGGTGCATCGATTATGCGGTAGAACAGATCGCCAAAGTACAACAAGAATTCGCCGCTGATTATGACAGAATAATGTCGGCCACCAACTTATCCGACTCGGAAATCACTCACTGGAAAGCCGTAGCCGATAATATGTATTTCCCATATTCCGAGAAATACGACGTGTACCTTCAGCAAGATGGATTCCTCGATAAAGAACTTGTAAAAGTTTCCGACCTCGACAAATCACAACGGCCTATCAACCAGAAATGGTCATGGGACCGAATCCTGCGTTCGCCGTACATCAAACAAGCCGACGTTTTGCAAGGGTTTTACTTTTTCGAAGATCACTTCTCGAAAGAACAACTCGAGCGCCATTTCGATTTTTACGAACCATTTACCGTTCATGAAAGTTCACTATCGCCATGCGTGCATTCGATCCAGGCGGCGGTTTTGGACAAAATGGATATGGCCTATACTTTTTACTTGCGAACATCCCGACTCGACCTTGACGATTATAACAAAGAAGTCGAGGAAGGCTGTCATATTACATCAATGGCTGGAACGTGGATGAGCATCGTAGAAGGTTTTGGCGGCATGCGGGTCAAGAACGACCAATTGCATTTTGAACCCAAGATCCCTAAAGAATGGAATGGCTATTCGTTTAAAATCAATTTCAGGAATCAGATATTGAAAGTTGCGGTTCAAAGAAATGAAACCGGTTTTTCATTGGAAGGTAAAAATGCGATTACGGTTGTTGTGAATGGTGATTCGGTTTTGGTTGAACCTGATAGATTGATTACCGTTTAATTTTTTTAAACATTAAGAAAGTTAAGTAGTTAAGGTTCATTAAGTTTGAAATTTTCTAATTACATTAATGGAAAAGACTTATTGTGTAAAAGCTTATGGACTTCTCACGTATCACTAAAAAAGATGTAACCCAATTAAGCTATGAGATTGTAGGATGTGCAATTACCGTTCATAAAGCATTAGGCCCAGGATTATTGGAATCGGTATATGAAAAATGCTTGCGAGAAGAATTAGAGCACCACGGTTTTACGGTGTTAAGTCAGCAACGTGTCCAATTGAATTACAGAAATATTATTATAGATACCGAGCTGAGACTGGACCTGTTGGTGAATGATGTTATAATCGTCGAAATTAAATCCATTGAAAATTTATTGCCTGTGCATGAAGCGCAATTACTGACATACATGAGCTTATTACAAAAACCACAAGGTCTTTTGATTAATTTTTACACACATAATATAACAAAATCGATAAAGCCCTTGGTTAATGAATATTTTAAAGCTTTACCTTAAAACATTTGCTTTAACCGAACACAGATTTTCAGTGTAAAATTTCGACTTAACAACCCTTAATGTAATCCTTAATTTCTTAATGGTAAAAAATCTAATACTAAATGAAAACAACCTTATTTTTCCTTCTCCTCACATTTAATATGTTCGCACAAATCCATCGCACCGAACCACCTCACTGGTACGCCCACATGAACAACCCCGACCTGCAGATCATGTTCTACGGCAAAAATATCGCCCAACACGACGTATCGGTTTCAAACAACATCGTAATCAAAAACGTCGTCAAGACCGAAAACCCCAACTACATTTTCGTCACCATAGACACCAAAAATGTCCCACCATCGGAACTGATTTTCTCATTCAAATCAAAAAATAAAACTGCGTTTACAAAACCGTATTCCCTAAAACAACGCCGCGAAGGCTCGGCGCAACGCCAAAGTTTCAACGCATCCGATTTGATCTACCTCATCATGCCCGACCGATTCGCGAATGGAAATCCGAATAACGATTCCACCGCCGATACCAACGAAAAAGCCGATCGAAATACGCCCGGCGCCCGTCACGGCGGCGACATCGAAGGCATCATCAAAAACCTCGATTACATCAAAGAACTCGGCGTCACCGCCATCTGGAACACACCGCTGAATGAAGACAACGATCCGCGCGGCTCCTACCACGGCTATGGCCAATCTGATGTGTATCGCATCGACCCGCGATTCGGAACCAACGAAGATTACGTGCGGCTATCTTCGGAAATGCACAAACGTGACATGAAACTGATCATGGATTATGTGACCAACCATTGGGGCGCCGAACATTGGACGGTAAAAGATCTGCCAACACACGACTGGATACACAATTTTCCGGGCTACAAACAAACTAATTACCGCATGACGACGCAGTTCGACCCGAATGCGTCGCAAGCTGACGCCGAGTTGTGCATGGACGGCTGGTTCGTAAAGTCGATGCCCGACCTGAATCAGTCGAATCCGCTGATGCTGACATACCTGACGCAAAACGCGATCTGGTGGATCGAGTACGCCGATCTCGACGGTTTCCGCGTAGATACCTATTCGTATAACGATAAAATTGGCATCTCAAAATGGACCAAAGCAATCACCGACGAATATCCGAATTTCAACATCGTTGGCGAAATCTGGATGAACGATCAGGCGCAAATGGCGTATTGGCAAAAAGACAGCAAAATCGGCGCGATCCAGGATTACAACTCAAATCTGCCAAGCGTGATGGATTTCACCTTATTCAACGCACTGGAGAAAGTTTTCAACGAAGACAAAGGCGAATGGGATAAAGGCATCATCAAATTATACGAAAATTTCACCAACGATTTCCTGTATCCAAATATCGACAACATCCTGATCTTTGCCGAAAACCACGACACGCAACGCATCAACTACCACTACCCCGATTTTAAAAAATATCAGTTGGCAATGACTGTAATCGCGACCGTACGCGGAATCCCGCAAATTTACTACGGCTCCGAAATTGGCATGACGGGCGACAAAGCCAAAGGCGATGCCTTCATCCGCTATGATTTCCCGGGCGGTTGGGCCGGCGATGCGAACAATGCATTTTCAAAATCAGACCGCACAGTCGAGCAACAGAAATATTTCGATTTCACATCAAAACTGTTCAACTGGCGCAAAACCAACGACGCGGTGCATTTCGGCAAAATGAAACACTTCATTCCCGAGGACAACGTTTATGTATATTTCCGCGAAAGCGCACAAAACACCGTGATGGTCGTGATCAACAACAACGATTCGGCCCGCACGATTTCAACCGAACGTTTTGCTGAAAGCATAAAGAATAAAAAATCCGGCTTTGAAGTCATTACGGGTCAAACAATAAATCTGGATCAACTTTCCATCGACGCAAAATCGGCGTTGATTTTAGAATTAAAATAAGGAGCTTGTTCCCGCTCTCGGCTTTATCTTTTGCGGCGCCTTCCTGCGGTCGGCGCCACAAAAGGATACCGCCTCCATCGGGGCTAAAACCACTGCCATGAAACAACTTTTTACTTTTATAGGACTATTCATCCTCGCAACTGTATCGGCACAAAACCCCGACAGGAAATTCATCAGCTACAGCGACCAAGGCCAAATGCTGAAAATCGTCACCTCCGACGGCCAATATCAAATCAGGTTTTACACACCCGAGATCGTCGAAACATCCTTCATCCAAACCGGCGAAAATTACAATCCTGATTCGCATGCCGTCGTGTTAGAATCTCGTAATGTCACACCTCAAATCACCGCTACCGAAACTACTGTGAGTTACACAACTTCGGGAATTGAAGTCAGCATCCAAAAGTCGCCACTCAAAATCAGTTACATCTACAAAAACAAAATCCTGCTGTCAGAGAAAAACGGCTACACCAAACGAGATTCCATCGAAACCATCGATTTCAACCTGACTGCCGATGAAATATTGTACGGTGGCGGTGCCCGCGTGCTCGGCATGAACCGCCGCGGCAACCGTCTGCAGCTTTATAACCGCGCGCATTATGGCTACGAAACCCGATCCGAACTGATGAATTATACAATGCCAATCGTGATGTCATCGGCACTATACGCCGTTCATTTCGATAACGCGCCCATCGGTTTTCTCGATCTTGACAGCCAGAAAAACAACACGCTGACCTACGAAACCATATCGGGCCGGAAAACTTACCAAGTCGTAGCCGGCGATTCCTGGAAAGACATCGTTTCAAACTACACCTTATTAACCGGCCGCCAGCCAATGCCACCGCGCTGGGCGTTCGGGAATTTTGCGAGCCGTTTCGGATACCATTCGCAGGCCGAGACCGAACAGACGATCAAGAAATTCCGCGATGAGAAAATCCCGGTCGATGCCGTGATCCTTGATTTATATTGGTTTGGTAAAGAAGTTCAGGGAACCATGGGAAATCTTGAAGTTTTCCGCGACAGTTTTCCCGAGTTCGAAAAGATGATCGCCAATTTCAAAGCCGACGGTGTTAAAACAATCCCGGTAACCGAGCCGTTCATCTTGACAACATCAAACCGCTGGCAGGAAACCGTTGATAAAAAAATCCTGGCCACCGA
>JADMKR010000043.1:1912-6649 GCA_015478765.1 Flavobacterium sp. | reverse complement strand
TTTTTCCCGATTCTTGGCCAGGATGTCCACGACAGCATCATGTGTCGGGAACAACACGTGGATGTTATGCTTCTCTACTATTGAATTGAGCGTATCAAAAAATGCAGGATGATTTGCAAAAGGAATATCGCCTATGTAATTCTTAAACACTAATTGCCCGTGATTATCCTCGCTGCTTCCTCCAAAAACGCGGATCGACAAATCGCCCGAAAGCGCATTTAGTATTTCAATCGCATTTTCATTACCACAGGGAAAGACCAAGACATTGATTACCTTTTTCATTTTTTTTAAATTATTTTGCCAGGCGATGAACTATAACGAAAGGCGTTCCTTTTCAGTAATAACTCGTTGGCCTGTTTCACTATCAACCACATCGATAAATCCATACTTGGTCGGCCGTGTGACAATATCAGGATTCTTGTACTCAGAATGTACAATTCCGGGCGCTGTCATATATCTTTTCTTTATCGACTGAGCCAAAACATCAGGTTTCGCCAGAAATGCCGCGGCAGCCCTGAGGCCACCTCCTTTGTATTCGGGATGTAAGGCGGCAATATTTTTCAAAAGGTATTCGGCCTCATTCATTAAATACTTTTTCCGATCTTGTATTATCGGGTTGTCGAGTTCGCGCATTAAATCGATTTTGTTTTCGTTAAACAAGCGAACAGCCTTGCGGACAATTTTCGAACTTTCAATAATATCGGCCGGCTTTGCTGCGTGATTCGCCTCACAGAAACTCACAAGATGCAAAATATGTGGGTCGACAAACATCTGTAACAATGTCGAGCGCCCCAACTGCCACCTTGCTTTTTCCATATTAGGACTAAGCGATTCAATGCCTGTACGTGTTTCCCTATAAATCGTCGGCGGGTTTTGTCTGAATTTCGAGACCGCTGCCGCAATTTCCAAACCTGCCGTCATTTTGGCAAGATCTGCGAAGTCTCCCGTTTCCCTGGGTTTGTTAAACTGCATCTGAAGGACCATGTCTTTTACTTCATTCATAGTCATTACCGCGCTTACCAAACCATAAGAAGCTACGATTACAGTATCATGTGCCCACCGTGAACTCCATTGGTTAGGATCGTTCATTTCGGCAGGAATATTTCGTCTTGAAAGCTCTTTCACAGCCTCGCAATGTTCCGCAATCGAATCGGGCACTTTTTTCGCACCACGGCCATCGAGTTCATTAAACCAGAAGAGAGGAATGGCTTGATGCGCCCCTACCAGCATTCCGGTGCGGATACAAACATCGATAAAATCTACAATTCCTGTCACGTGGCAATATGGTTTAACCGACGGGAAGTTTCCCGCGCGGGACGCATTGAATATTCGAATTAAATCCTGTTCATTTTTGTATGGAACCCCGCCATCGTTTTTTAATTTATCGAACATTTCAGGCAGTCCGAAGTATCGCTGCGACAAATCGGATGAACCTAATGACACTTCATCGATAACCCGTGCTTCGGCAATCTCTCGAATCCCGTCAATTGTAGGTTCTATCGTATCAGCTGGTATCCCAAAATGACTTCGGATTATAGGTCGGTTCGCTTCCTTTATTCTAGTAGTATAACTTCCGATCGCTTTATTGCTTGGAATATCGAGCGGTGGCTCTGTTAAGTAGTTATTGTTAAAAACAACCTCATCGGCAATTTCATCCAAAATTGAAATTCCGGGCGGCTCTAATTCGTCTTTTAATGCGCCGATTATTTGCTCGCGGTTATGAACGATATCAAAGAAATCAATTATATCGGTAATTCTGTCAATCACATTAGGATGTGGCTGCATAAGATAAACCTTACATGGTAATTCATGTGCGTGTGCCTGAACCATTTTTATGGTTTCGGGCAGCCCCGAAAATGCAATTCTAATCGAACTTCCGGCTTTGATTAATCCGGTGTTGAAAAACAAAGCCAGCACTTTTTTTAATTCGTCGAGGCCTTTTTGGGGGGAGAGGCGATAACTCAATCCTATATAACCCGCGTCGGCTTCTTTAATCCGGTCAAGCAATGGTTCATAATCAAGTGTGGGTTCTAATATTGAATAACCCACCTCGCCGAGTTTCGCAATCTTACTCGCGATATGTAATCCTTCAGTATGCGGATCGTTTCCCAATGTTGATGCTACGAAAAATCGTTTCATAATTTTACTTTAAGTATTGTAATCCAAGCGTTATGTATCACCACTTTAAATTCCTTGATTATTCTAATTCTTATATAAATCACGGCGAACAAGATCATGTCCGTCCTGATCGTTTACGATTGTATTCGAAAAAACCCATTTACGATACTTTTGCAATACTTCATAAGTATCGGCTTCCAGTAGCATAGAGAGTACGCGGTCTTTTGCAGCTACACCCTCGCCCACTGGTTCTCCTAATTTTTTATGGATTTCAATGCTTGTTATATAAACCTCTTCAGGGGGTTTTATTTCCCCTACAATACCACTACGAACGTAAATGTGAACCTTCGATACAAACCGATTATTAAAGTTGAAATCCAACTTTTTAGGATTTACCTCAAGCATATCAACATATACCGAAAGTATATCAAATCCTGTAGCAGCCTTAATTGTCTGGGGTTTATTTCCACCTGCTATCCGTGCCCCGATCTCAATGACGCAAACCTCATTGCCGCGTACCTTCGCCTGAAAGAAATAAGGCCCAAAATTTATGCTAAATGCATCGGAGATCTTTTGTGCTATGTCATTAATTTTTTGCAACACAATATCATTGGCCCGGAACGGACTTTCGGTATATAAAAAAGAAAAACCTTCAAGGTTTGGCACTTGCGCCAACTCGGTCACGTTAATTACAATGCCTTTTCCCTCATAAGAGATACAGTCGACCGAAATTTCCGGTCCTTCTATAAATTCTTCGATTAATAATGCTGATAAATCATCGATAGTGGCGAGATATTCTTCAAGGGCGTTAATATTGTCAAACCGGATTACACCTTTAGAACTCGTTCCGTTAACGGGCTTGACAATTATTGGGAAACGAATATCGCCAATATTTTTCAGATGGCGATGATTATATATTCGCGCCGATGGGATCTTGGATTCAGAAAACCGCTTCTTCATCAGGCTTTTATCAGTAGCCATCAGTGCTGCCTCATATGATAGCGGTGTATTTAAACCCAATTTCGCAGATACTTTGGCAATGACCGGCACTACCGGATCATTTCCCGACGAGCAAATGAACCGCACGCCTTCAGCCATTGCGACTTGCTCAACAATTTCCGCATCATGGGAACTCTGCTGATAATGTTTTGCTGCTGTATCCTTTGCAACCGGATTTTCAAAATAATCAATAATGATGGTTTCATATCCGCGATCATTCAATATCTCAAGCAGTGGCACCTGATCCTTTCCTCCTCCTAATACTAATACCTTTCCGTTCATATTAAACTGTAGTTATTTAGCATGGCCTGTACTGAAGGAACATCATTAAACATTAAAATATCAATTATAGATAAGCCGGGTACGAAACTGTCTCCCCATTGTTTATATTCGGGAAGTTCTGGCATAAGAAATTGAAGTTCAATTCCATGTTTCTCAAAATCCGCTTTGTCATATAACTCAATTCCTCCCGCTGCATTAATGTAGTTTGACCCACCTTCACTCTTGGTAATGGCTATAAGGCGATCTGCTCTTGGCTGTCCTTTAGAGTTTGAATGCGAATCTGATGAAAGTTTAAAATTTTTCGGAATTTCTAAATACTCCATCACAGCCTCTATACTTGATACTGCGAGTTCTGAAATTGTAAGGTTATCGCTCACTATAACCGTCTCAATTAAAGGAAAGATGTTTTCAAAATAAGGCGCTCCTTTATAAGCTAGCTCTATGGTGCGGATGATTTTCTGATAAGCTTTATCATCCTTATTTATTTCAATCTCACGAATTTCCTTGTTTTGACTTATGCCCTTGCAAGGAAAAGTCACGATTTGCTTTTCTTTATTGATCAAAAGATTATTTCGATTAATCCAACCTTTTTTAATGAAGTTGACATCATCATAAAACACAAACGTATCCACGGACTGAATTAACTGAAAATAACCTATATAAGGAAAAACGTAGGGTTGCATTACAGCAACTTTCTTATTTGCCATAATTTTGCGCTCTAAGTAGTATTCTAATTATTATATTTTGTTCTTCGGTGCTAAGATCAAAATATAAAGGTAAACATAATATTCGCTTTGCGACATCGTCTGTGACTGGCATATTAACGGAGTTCAGGTACGGCAATGTACTAGCCAACGATGGGTAAAAATAACGCCGGGTAAAGATCTCCTGCGCTTTTAGTTTTTCCATGCATAAAAGCATGAACGCCTCGTCTTTAAATACCAACGGATAATAGGCGAAATTCATTGTCGCGTTTTTATGCCACAAAGGCCTTGCCGCCTGAAGATTTTTTAGCCCCTTATTATACCGTTCTGTTAACTCCTTGCGCTTATCGTGGATCGAATCGACATGGTTCAGATTGACAAGACCCATAGCGGCGTGAAACTCCGAATTCTTGCCGTTGATGCCGAGTTCGGCGAATGCCTCCGGGCCGTTGAATCCGAAATTTCGGATAAAGGCCAGTTTTCTGAGCAACTGCGGATCTTTTGTAATCACAAGCCCTCCTTCAGAAGAATGGTATAATTTGGTTGCATGCAAACTGCAGGTGGAAATATCGCCATATTCAAAAACCGATTTTCCGTTGACTTTCACGCCAAACGCATGTGCTCCGTCGTAAAT
>JADMKR010000043.1:0-1812 GCA_015478765.1 Flavobacterium sp. | reverse complement strand
GAATATTCTGCAATTGGCGGTAAAAAAGGTTTTGTTACTGGTATCATTTACGCTGTATAATATTTTTTAGTTCCGATAACGCGCTTATCCTGAACAGCAGGCAAAAGCCGAGATAAAGCAAGCCGCCGGCCAATGCCCCAACGGCCAACCGAATGAAATCGGCGTTGCCCATTAGTGCGTAATCGATCAAATAAACGCCGGCTCCGGAAGCTGCGGCAATTAATATAATGGGTGTCACATCGGCCAACTGGCTGATTGCAGTATAATTCAGGTATCTTCCGGAATAGCTCGCATTGATGAAAAACGACGCAAACGACGAATATACCTGCGACCACAACAGGCCGTAAATGCCAAATTGCAACCCAACAAACAAAGCTACAATAATATTTACCTTTTTAATTATTTCCAGCTTTAGAAATAGATCACTACGGCCTTTAACTTTAAGTATGCTCAAGTTATACGAATGCAGTGGCGAGATGATTCCCGCGATACACATGATCTGAAAATAAGGAACCGCCGGAAGCCATTTTTCGGTAAACAAAAACCTGAAAAGCGGTTCGCCCAATACACCGAGCAAGATCAAAACAGGAGCGACAAGGAAAATTACCATCTGCATGATTTGCCTGTAAATCCGTTTCAGCCGTACGTCGTCATTTTGAATCGATGCAAAAAGAGGGTACGTGACCTTGTTCAAAACACCCGACAATGTCGAAACGGGAAGTTGCTTTAACGCATTGGCTCGGGTATAAAAACCAACTTGTGCCGCCGAGAAAAACCGACCGATTATTATCTGGACGATGTTGGTAAAGATAGCATTCAGTATTCCGGATGCCGCAAGGTTACTTCCGAAACCGATATGGTATTTGAATTTCGCCTTGTTGAAAGTAAATGTTGGCTGCCATCCGGAACGTATCCATAATTGAATGGTACTAACGAGGCTCTTAACGATGGCCATATACACTAAACTCCACACGCCATAGTCCAGGTAAGCAAGCGTGAGGCCCACTATTCCCGAGATGATCAATGACGGCAGTGCCACCAGCATCTGCAGTTTAAAGTTCATCAATTTTGTAAGCCTGGTAAGCTGAACAGCCGAAAAGGCATTAATGATAAAAATTACGCAGTAAACGCGAATGATATCGATGAGTAATGGTTGGTCGTAAAAATCGGCGATCAGGGGTGCACAAAAGAAGACCACCCAATAGATGATGATGCTTGCGGTAAGATTAAAGAAAAAAACAGTCGAGAAGTCTTCCTGGTCGGGATTTTTGGTGCGTATAAGTGACTGCTACATACCGCTGTTCACGAATGCCTCGGCGATGGCCGTAAAAATCATGATCATGCCGATGAGACCAAACTCTGATGGCAAAAGCATCCGGGCCATGAACATCGACACTATGAATGTGATGGCCTGCGATCCGAAGAGTTCGGCATAAGTCCAAAGTGCGCCGGCGACGGCGGTTTTTTTTAAAGACATAGCTTTCTATCCTGTAGGAAGTCTTCAAGATAAGCGCCGTATTTCGACTTGGCATATCGTTTAGCTGCTTGTGCAAGCTGCACTGCGTCGATGAATCTGCGCTCATAAGCGATTTCTTCAATGCAGCCAATCATGGTACTTTGCCGGTTTTGAAGCACACGAATAAACTCGGTCGCGTCGTCGAGCGAATCGACTGTTCCGGTGTCAAACCAGCTCATTCCGCGGGTCATAACACCCGCTTCAAGTTGGCCCTCTTCCATATACATCTGGTTCAGAGTGGTAATTTCTTTCTCGCCGCGTGCTGAAGGCTGGACCTTCTTGGCCATTTCTACCAC
>JADMKR010000042.1 GCA_015478765.1 Flavobacterium sp. | reverse complement strand
CACCGGGATTTTATACCCCACGTTTGGAATCCTGCTTTCGCCCATGATAGCCGGTGCCGCAATGAGCATCAGTTCCGTTTCGGTTATCGTGAACTCACTCAGATTGCGGCATGTAAAATTGTAGATTAGTGCATCCTGAATATCCAAAAACTGCCATCCCTTCAGTGATGCTTTGGGCGTGTCGGCGTTTGAAATTGGCAACTAAAATTAGTGATTTAACAACGCCGCCGCGCTGTCCGCTCTATCTTTTTTTCGTACCTCAAAAAAGGATGACGCTTCCATCGCTCACGCATTATGAATCTTTCATTAATCTTGCATAGATGCAACTGAATATTATTTCTACTTTTACACTAAATAGAAAATATGGCTTCAGGTTTTTTCGCGATATTGGATGATATCGCCGCATTGATGGACGACGTGGCGGTTACTGCAAAAATAGCCACTAAGAAAACAGCGGGGATTTTGGGTGATGATCTCGCTGTGAATGCCGAGAAGGCAACCGGTTTTCTACAGTCGCGGGAATTGCCGGTTCTTTGGGCAATTACAAAGGGATCTTTCATAAATAAAATCATTATCGTTCCTGTGGTTTTTTTGCTTCAGGTTTTTTTACCGGTCGCGATTACCGTGATATTGATTTTGGGTGGTTTCTATCTTGCCTATGAAGGAGCCGAAAAAATTGTCGAATTCATATTTCACCGAAAGAAAAAGGGAGTCGAGGTAATTCAGGAGATTACCGATGACCGTGAACTTGAAAAAACCAAAGTCAAGTCGGCGATCACTACCGATTTCATCTTATCGGTTGAAATTGTGATTATTGCATTGGGCAGTGTGCTGGATAAGGAGCTGACATTACAAATCTTGACCGTTTCTGTGGTCGCATTGTTGGCTACCGTCGGTGTTTATGGAATAGTCGCTCTCATCGTCAGGATGGACGATGCAGGCCTGGGATTGATGAAACGTGCCCCTGAAAAAAGTTTCCTTCATACAATGGGGAATATTCTTGTAAAGTCACTTCCAATTGTAATTAAATTCCTTGCTTTTGTCGGAACCATCGCGCTTTTACTGGTGGCGGGCGGCATATTTATCCACAATATCGACTTTCTGCATCATTTCATGCCAACACTGCCTGACATTTTAAAAGAGTTTCTTTTAGGATTAATCGCCGGTGTATTGATAGTGCTCGTTGTTATGGGAGGTAAAGCGTTATTTAAAAGGAAAAGCCAGCAGGATAGTTAAGTAACTTTGGGCCTTAGTTAAAATATGGCCGCCTCAAATAGTTGCTGAGGCGGCCTTTTTTTATTGGCAGTTAGGGAACATAAAAATCATCGACTGATCGGAAATAGTAATTGCACATGTAATTTGTACAAGAGGAATTGTTGTGAATTTCAATATTATGTGCGCAGACGTGGCGAAATATCTAACCAATTTTATATTTTGCGAACGAATTGAGAAGTTAACTGCTTGAATTATGGATTTACAGATATATTCAGAAGCTCAAAAGGTATGGGAAAATATTACTACAAATACCGAAGTGGAGGATTTGCAGCTGGAGATTGCGTTACAAAAAAAGCTCCTGGATTTTTTTCATGTTGGTGACTTTTATTTTTTTCTGTTTGATATTCCGCGTGGCGATTTCCGATATGTGAGTTCCGATATATCCAATGTGCTGGGCTATAAACCCGAGGAGGTATCGGTCGAATTTATTTTAAGCAAAGTGCACCCCGACGATCAGGCGACATTCCTCAACAATGAGAAAGCGGTTGGGAAATTTTTCGCCACCTTGACAAATGATCAGATACCAAAGTACAAGGTTCGCTACGATTATCGCGTGATGAACAGTGAAGGTCGGTACGTCCGAATACTACAACAGGTCATGACGGTGCAATACGATGACGATAATAATGTGTTAATGACTCTTGGTGTGCACACCGATATTTCGCATCTAAAGAAAGATAATAATTCGATCCTGTCTTTTATTGGTATGGACGGCGAACCATCGTACTATGATGTGGATGTTGAAAAAGCGTACACCGCGGGTAATCAAATCTTCACCAAGCGCGAATCTGAAATTCTTGGTTTGATACTGCAAGGCGAGCAATCGGCTGCGATCGCCAAGAAGCTTTTCATAAGCACACATACTGTCAATACGCATCGAAAGAATATTTTAGCAAAGACAAATACGAAGTCAACGATCGAATTGGCGATGAAAATTGTGAGCGAAGGTCTGCTATAAGTTGGCGTCAGCATCCAAATTTGGAAGAGCATGGCCTACAAAAATAATCTATACGCTGTTGCAAAGAGTCGCATGTGTAAGGGATTACCTGCGTGATCCCGCAGGGGAGACCTGCAAAGAAAAACCTACGTTTGTGCAAAGCGATTTTTGTTTTCCGCCACTTCTTACACCACGAATTTTTTGCAGAGAGAAGGGATTACTTGCGTGATTCCGCAGGGGGAGACCTGCAAAGAAAAACCTACGCTTTTGCAAAGCGATGTTTTGTTTGTGTTACTTCTCACACCAGGAACTTTTTGTAGAGAGAAGGGATTACTTGCGTGATCCCGGACGGGGAGACCGGCAAAGAAAAACCACGTTTTTGCAAAGCGATGTTTTTTTGTTTTCGATTAATCTATGGTATTACAACCTTTTCTTAGATGAGGGATTACCTGCGGTCATCCCAGTGAGGGTGAACCTGCAAAGATAAACCTAACGCTTTTGCAAAGCGTTGTTTTTTTGTTTTCCGATCACTTATGCACGCACAGCTTGCAACGTGCCGAAAAACAAAAAAACCGAAACTCACGTTTCGGTTTTTCTTTGCGGAGAAAGAGGGATTCGAACCCCCGGACCTGTTACAGTCAACAGTTTTCAAGACTGCCGCAATCGACCACTCTGCCATTTCTCCAATAAAGCTGCAAGTCCAACACAAATCCGTGCCTCGCTAGCGGATGCAAATATAACAACCTTTTTCGCGTTTGCAAAAACTATTTTTACAAAAATGAGATTATTTTTAAATAGAATACCTACCGCTTTCATCCTGTAGTATTTAGCGATCCGGCCATTCGCTTCCAATAATGGCAATCCCATAACCTTTTATCTTAAAACAACAAAAAAACCGGCGTCATGGCTGAGCGCCGGTAACTACAACCCAAATATGAAAAACTAAAACTTATCCGATCGACCACTGAAATCCGGAATTTTTGATTGATGATTATTTACTGATTGTTTGAGCCTGCATTTCTGCAATCAGCAGAAACGGAATCAGATTCCAAAATGGTCAACCTTGCGAATAGACGTTACTGTACTTTTTTTTGTTACACAAAATCAACAAAAAAAAAGCTTCCTGACGGAAGCTAGTAGTGAAGCAGGTTTAAAAATTAATAACCCACATATTCGGTAATCTCCAGGCCATAGCCAATCATTCCCACTCGCTTGGTTTGTTCTGTGTTTGAAATCAATCTTATTTTGGAAATATCTATATCGTGCAATATTTGGGCGCCGATTCCGAAATCCTTGTTATCGATAACGATTTTTGGCGCTTTGATAATGCCTTCCGCCTGTAAAGCTTTCAATTCCGAAATTCTGTTCAGCATATTGACCGATTGCATATCCTGATTAATAAACACGACAGCGCCCTGGCCGGCTTCGTTGATAAGTCGGAACATATCGTCGAGCTTCTGATCGGCATTATTGGTAAGCGTTCCTAAAATGTCGTTGTTTACATTGGATGAATTAATCCTTGTCAGCACCGGATCACCCAGATTCCACGTGCCTTTTGTAAGCGCAATATGTACTTGACGATTCGTAGTTTGAATATAAGCGCGCAATCTGAAGGTTCCGAATCGCGTTTGGACATCGAAATCCTCCTTTTTGACAATCAAGCTGTCATGTTGCATTCTGTAAGCAACAAGTGCCTCGATAGACACGAGTTTCAGGTTGAATTTCCGCGCTACTTCGTACAATTGTGGGAGTCGGGCCATCGAACCATCTTCATTCATGATTTCGCAAATAACTCCAGCTGGTTTAAAGCCTGCTAATCTTGCAAAATCAATTGCTGCTTCAGTGTGGCCTGTTCGACGCAATACGCCGCCCTGCTTGGCTATTAACGGGAATATATGGCCGGGGCGCGCCAGGTCGTACGATTTAGTGTCGGGGTTCGTCAGCGCAAGGATCGTTTTAGCGCGGTCATCTGCCGAAATTCCGGTTGTAACTCCGTTTCCTTTTAGATCCACCGATACGGTAAATGCCGTTTCGAGATGATCGGTATTATTGGTCACCATCGCCTTCAATTCGAGGTCTTTGCACCTGCTTTCGGTGAGCGGCGCACAGATCAGGCCTCGGCCATGGGTTGCCATAAAATTGATCATTGCCGGCGTGACCTTATCGGCTGCGGCCAAAAAGTCACCTTCATTCTCACGATCTTCATCATCGACAACAATAATCACCTTACCCTGGCGTATATCTTCAATGGCTTCTTCGATAGTGTTTAATTGGAATACGGACATTTATTCGGACTGTTTTATTGGAAATAATTTTCTAAAAGCTTTTTGAAATGGATGCGTTATGTTGTCAAGGCTGAAAAGCCCTATATCATTGGTGGCTCGGTAGGTCAGCAAAATTGCCAACGGAGTTAAAATTATTGAGGACATCCACGCACCCAAGAAAGGCGAAATACCGTCCTGTTGTGCCATCCGCTTGCCAAAAGTGTTGATGAAATGAAATGTTATAAAAATCAGGATTGAAAAAACGATTGGTAATCCCAAACCACCTTTCCGAATAATAGCGCCAAGCGGAGCACCGATAAAAAACATCAGCAAGCATGCGTAAGCGATCACAAATTTATCATTTAATGCCAGCAAGTGATTGTTGATATTTTTAAGTTTCTCGCGCATTTCAACTTGGGATCCGCTGATTGAGAACTTGGTACTCTCTATGTTTGCCGACGCAATCTTTAAGATAGCCGACCGCTGCTCTACATTATATGACGCTAATAAATCGGTTTTAAATGGAGTGGCTTTTTCCTCTAATCGTTTCAAAGTGTCCTGGACGACGGCAACCTTCGGACGTGGAATGCGGTTTCCTCTAACGCCGGTGCGTTGGTAAATATTGGCGGCGAACGATGCCATATCCTTTTCATAAGACCGATCGAGTGAATCAAGAGTATAACGTAATTCGTTCACATTGAGCATCGTATTGGTATTGGTAATTTGCGCATCGTCCGTCTCCATTTTATTGAATTGGGACAGATCGAGGTTAATTACATACTTTTCAAAAGAACTTTTCGCAAAAGGAAGTTTACGTCGCTCCTCGTATTTGCGGGGCAATAATTCTTCGTAATAATTCCCTTGGTGCAGAACCAGTTTGAGAGTATTGGATTGGTTGCTACTGATGAGATCGCCCGATTTAGATTTTATAACTGTTGATGTTCCCGAACCGTCGGGAGCTTTCTTATGGATTGTTACGCCGCTCAGATGATTGCCATTCGCACCCGATTTTTTTTCAACCTTAATGTTATAAATGCCGATAGTGCTGAACTGTCCTTCGGCAATAGCCATTGCAGGCTGCTTTTGGGCGATATCGCGTCGGAAGTTGATGAATTTGTATTCGGCATACGGAATCACGTTATTGGCAAATACAAAAGCAGCACCGCTTAAAATGACGATAAAGACGGTAAGGCTGGCCATGGCGCGCTGTAGCGAAATCCCGGATGATTTGATGGCGGCGAATTCGTAATTTTCTGCCAGGTTTCCAAAGGTCATTATCGAAGCGAGAAGTACCGATAATGGCAATACCAAAGGAATAATACGCGGCATCGCAAAAGAAAGGAATTTTATGATCAGTATAAAATCCAAATCCTTGCCGGCAAGTTCTGCAATGAACAGCCACACCGTTTGAAGTATAAATATAAAAAATAGGATTACAAATACTGTGGTAAACGTTATAACGAATGTCTTAAGGAGGTATTTGTCGAGTATTTTCACCTAGGGCCTTAATCTAATTTATTAACGTAGTAATTAGGATACTTGCTGGCGGCAAAGGTAAATTGATTTTTGGATAAAGGCTGATTGGTTTTAAAAGAATTAACAGTGTAAGTGGTTTTCGAGCCGTTCTTACCCATTTCAATCAAGTTATAGATGTGCTTGGTTTGGCTGTCGATGCCTAAAAGAATTTCTTTGCGCTGGTCTCTGGAATTGTTGGGAACCAATTTTATATACTGTATTTTTCGGCCCTTGACGTTCTGCAATATATCCATCGAATATTTATAACCTGAATTGAAAAAAGTCAGCATTTTTGATGGTGTAATGGCGTTCTCGTCCTTTTCATCGTGCTTTGAAATGGTAATCTCTTCATCTTCAGGAACGATTGTGTAAATTTTTTGTCCGTCGAATATTTTGGTAACACCCATGAAATTCAAAACGTACATGTCATTTTTCATAGTTACATTGCCTCGGCTGTCCTGGTTCAGATTTTCCTTGGCATTATTCATTGAATAGCGAAAGTCAATTTGGATGTTGTCATAACTACGAACCTTTGCGGTAACCTGATCGAGCAAGTCTTTTGCTTTTTTATCTTGGGCCTGAAGTGTAAACGTACATAAAAGCAGCAGGAGTATCGAGGATAATTGGTTCATCTTAAGAATTGTTTTGCTCATTATTTAAAAACTGTTCAAGAGATGCCAAATCAGTTACATTCACGCTTCTGGCTTTGCTGCCCTCAAATGGTCCTACAATACCCGCAGCTTCAAGCTGGTCTATCAGCCTGCCGGCACGGTTGTAACCTAATTTAAGTTTGCGTTGCAGTAAGGAAGCGGATCCTTGTTGTGCAGTAACTATCACCTCTGCAGCTTCCCGGA
>JADMKR010000041.1 GCA_015478765.1 Flavobacterium sp. | reverse complement strand
TTGCCGGACGAGTTACTTCCTGTACATCCGACGGATTGTTGGTATTGGTTACCACAAATCGGTATGAAGTAGCACCCGGGACGTTGGTAGCGTAGACAGGCGCATAAAGATCGGTGATCGTCATGCCGCAGTTTGCAGCTCCCGGAGCATAGTTTCCGCTAAGAGCCGGAGCGGTAATGTTACATACCGGACCACCGTATCCTAACCAGATTCCGTCGCGCTGTACTTCGACAGTCACAGCGTAGGTAGCACCATAGTTAAATGAAACGTGCTGGATCAGGGTGAACCAATTTGCAGTACGAACTACTTGTTGAGACGCGCTTGTCGCAACATCTACAATAGTGAATCGGTAAGCAGTCGCATTGGCAACCGCTACCGCACTGATTGGCGCGTGAACATCGCTGATTGTGGCACCACACTGAGACGCTTTGATTTGCGTTGTGATCTGGTTTCCTTCGTCAAAATTTCCGTCACAGTTGTCATCGATTCCGTTGTAAAGAATTTCAGTAGCATCCGGATTGGCGTTTGGATTGGCATCGTCGCAATCAGTGTTGTCTGCAACGAAACCTTCCGGTTGGCTGCACGCCATCTGCATCATGTCTTCGTTACCGAAACCATCGGCATCGTTATCGGCATACCAGGCAAGAAGTGGATTAACTTCAATCTCAATAGAATTGTTTTCGGTAATCGAAACCGGCTCGGCGCCCTCAATGTCGTAAGCAATCGATGTAAGGGTAATTACCGTTCCGTCAAGTGACAGTGGCATGACCATCGATGAAGATGCTATTCCCTCAGCGTCAGACGAGATGTAAGTAATCTGATCTTCACCACCATTAAAATTGAATGTAAATACAAAGTTTTGTTCAGGAACCAAACCTGTGATTGTCATGGTTGCCTCTTGTCCTTCGCAAACCGGACCGTCATAAGTAAATGAGCCAAATGTTGGCGCGCTCAGTTCAGTAGTTATTGAAGCAGTTTCAGAGTTAGCAGAAGTGCTGTTAATGCTTGTTGCACGTACTCTAACATAATAGGTTGTGTTCTCCTCAAGGCCTGTAACTTCGTAAGACGTCACATTTCCGACCGGAAGGTCTTCATAACCTGCAACGAATGACGGGTCGTACGAATCCATATCGTGTGAGCCGAGTCCGTCAATGGTGTTCTCAGGCAACGTAGTCCAGTCTGAACTATTGAAAGTTGTACCAGGAGCTGCTGCATCCGAATTTCTTCGCATAGTAACATTTTCACCAAATAAATCAGTGCTTCCAATCTCTCCAATCACGTCGATCTGCACACCATTCTTGAGAAGTGCTACAGGGTCGTTACCATTAAAGTTGGTTGCACCGCTTGTATCGTACTGCGTGGTTCCCGACAAGTTTGCCGACGAGTTCCTGACCACTTTTGTGGCCCCCGGTGCTAACGTACCTGATAATGATGCAGCCGACTGACCGCTTGTAGCTCCGTTAGGGAATACCTGCAGCGCATAATCGGAAAGGTTCACTTCAGCATTGGTGCCGTTGTAGACCTCAATATATTTATTGTTTGATGAACCTTCCACATATTCAGAGATAAATAAATCAGCGGCATAAGTCGTAGTTCCGAAAGTTGCCGATGTACTAACATCTAAATTATATCCTGTAGCACCTTCTACAGCATCCCACGAGGCTGTAAAGCCTGAAGTAGTTGCGTTAGAAGCCGTAGTGTTTTGCGGAGTTGAGAGTCCGGCCGTAGTAAAGCTTTGCTCAGAGCCATAGAATGTACCAGTAGCATCAGTAGCATAAGCTGTGTAATAGTATGTGGTTGCAGCGTCGAGATCAGTAAGGGTGACCATATAGATATTTTCACTTGCACTTGAAGCGGCAACGTTCACAGCGCTACCTCCCGAAACAGTACTGTAAGAAAAACCATAGTCTGTAATTTCGCTGCATCCTTCAGCAAACGAACCCATTACTTCGGCAGAAGTAGCCGTCAGGTTTGTTGCGCTTCCAGTGGTTGCAGTTCCGGCAGTATTTACACCGGCAGCTGTTACCGAAATTGCAAATTCGCTTACCCCGGCGCCAGACACGGTAATTTCGCCATTATAAGATGTGGCCGAAGTTGGTGTAAACTGAACATAAATGGTTTCCAGCAATTCCCCGTTATCTGGCGTAAGTGTCAAAGTAGCAGTAAAATTATTGGCAGTCGATGAGAACATAAAACCGGCGGCAGGACCTACGGTAACATTTCCTGAATCAAGATTCAGTCCCAATAAAGTAACCGATTCAACCGATGATGCATTGATACAAGTGTTATCGAATACCAAAGCATCGGCCTCTAAATATGGAGATGTCGTTTCACCTGTACCTGATACGGCAACAGTTTCAGTTTCGGCACCTTCCGAAGAAACAGAAATTGCTCCGTTCAATTCACCTATAGACTGCGGCGAAAAACGCACATATACGAGCTGCCCTTCGACAGTTCCCGTGTTTGATATAATAACTGAATTGGAGAAAGGTCCAGCTTCGGTTGTGCTCACTTCAAAATGCTCCGAATCAGATGAAACGGTTACATCGCCTTCAAGATCGACGCCGTCAAATGTAAACGACTGTGTGATAAATTCACCTGTTTCAACAGTACCGAAAGAAACGGTTGAAGGATCGACAGATAATATTGGTGTTGAGACTGGACCTGGGATACCAGTTATTGTGATGTCATCGATGCCGATTCCAATACCGTTGTTTGTACCGGCGGTTGTTAATCTGATTCTCACATCTGTACCTTCAAAACCACTAAGATCGAAAGGTTCTTGTGCATTCATAGAGGAGCTAGTAGGTGTTCTCGTTCCAATAGGAGCAAAAGCTCCACCGTCAACTGAAACTGACACCGTTACCGTATTTTCTACCGAATTAGTACCGCCATACGTTCGTGCGTCAAAATAAAGTTGCTCGCTACTGTATTGGGTTAAGTCCATTGAAGGACTCGTCGTTGACGAATTTGCTCTAAGAAGTTGCAAATAGCTAGTTCCTGCAATGTTTGAATCAGTCCAAGATGAAAAACCGGAAACTTGATTGCGGACAGGAATAATGAGTTCCGTTTGCCCCCACCCGGGAGCCGTAAAACCAAGCATCGCCACACACCATACCAGCACGGCTGTGGTGTTTCTAAAGAGCGACCTTCTGGATTGTAATAGTGTTTTCATTGAAAAAAATTTATGGTTTATTGGTCAAAATTAGGATATTTTATGCTTTTAAACGAGTCCCAGTGTTACCAATTTGTTACTTTGTAAGTTATTGACTTTTAGTCGGATTTACATGTTGTTTCGTCGAATATTTTTGCTTTTTAGCCTGCTTTGACATCTATGAAAAAACTCGGTCAAAATTGACTTTTTCGCAAATAAAAAAACCCTTTCCATGTGGAAAGGGTTCTTATTTTTAAGACTTAAATATTATCTCTTTACGACTTTCAAGGCTTTCACCACCTCGCCTTGCGTAATAATTACATTATAAACACCCGACGGGAAGTTGCTGCCCAATCTTTGTGATGCGATATCGCCCGGTTGTACTGAACGTATTTCAAGCAGTTTACCAATCATATCGAACACCCGTACTTCAATCAAAGAAGTGACGTTAGTGGCAACATCAATTCCAAAGGCATCAGTATAAGGGTTTGGCGAAGCGACCACTTTGAAGTCTGCTGTTGTCACCGCGCCATTATAGACAATCGCAACCCCTGCGGTATATACCGTACATGAAGTTCCGTACGCGCTGTAAGCTCCGTTTATGAGAAGTGCCACTTCGATATTGTAAGCAGTTCCGCTTTGCAAGTCGGCAACATTATTAAAGCTGATCCAGTTTGCGGTGCGAGTGATCACCTGCACACTTTGCGTGGTCAAGTTGGTAACCTTAAATCTGTATCCTGTAACGCCCGGGTAGCTGCGTGCAATTATCGGTGCATAATAATCTGAGAATGTTACTCCGCATTGTCTAATCTCCGGGTTGAATCCGCCTGCCAAGGCCGGCGTGAATACCGTACATGCATTGCCATATTCGCTGAATTCACCTGCTACCATCACCGACACTTCAACGCTGTATGATGCGCCGTAATCGTATCCGCTCAGATTTGTAAAACTGAACCAGTTCACATTGCGTGTCAGTACCTGAACCGCATTGGTTGCTGCTGGATTGCTCAGGTTGCTCACCCGGAACCTGTATGCAGTAATGCCAGGAAAACTGTTAGCTGTCAATGGAGCGTAAAAATCGGTGATCGTAATTCCGCATTGTGAAATGCCGGGTGCGTAATTACCAACCAATTCCGGCGTTGAAACCAAACATGATTCCCCGCTCTCTCCTATCCAATGACCTTCCATTTGCACTTCTACCGCGATTGAATAGGTCGTCCCGTAAGCGAATGATTGAAGATTGGTAAAGCTAAACCACGCTACATTTCGCACCACAGTCTGCACCACATTGGTCGCAGTATTTGTTACGATAAATCTGTATGCTGAAGCACCGGCAACGGCATCTGCAGAAATAGGCGAATATAAATCCGTTAAGGTAGAGCCGCAGTGAACCGCTTTGATTTGCGTGAATACAGGATCGATTTGGAAATCATCGTCCATACCATTGCAATTCTCGTCGATGCCATTGTTAGGAATTTCTTCGGCACCCGGATAAATTTCGGCATCATCGTCATCACAATCGGAGTTAGTTACAACGTATCCAATTGTTTCCTCACATAGCATTATGGGCTGGCCAGCGCCAAAGCCGTCTCCATCAACATCGGCAAAATATGCAGTCGCGGTTGCAACTACCGCAGTAACTTCTGTTCTTGTTGAAGCCATGCATAATCCGCTGCCTTTCAATATAAATTTAGGACGTGAATTTGCAGTCGATAATCCTGTGGACGCCGTACAACTTACCGACGACGCTGACGAAACAGTGTAAAAATAGGTCTGCGAAGTAAATGCTGTGTTGTCGTATTTTACACTATTTACTGCGGTGCCAGCGTTGCCGTTGTTCCAGCAGATTTGCAAAACGATGTTGGAGGTTCCGTTCCAGTACAATGGTTGTGAGAAATTGTACGTATTGGTTCCTACAGTAATCGGCTGCGAAGCAGTACTGTAAACAGTAGTCAGACCGCTGATAAATGAAGTTGTCGCAATATTACTGGCTGTACTGCCTGCGCTTATGCTAAAAGCAGAAAGTGAAGGATTGCCAACTGATACAACTTCCATTGAAAGTGAACTGATTTGTCCGGCCGAAAGACCCGCGGCGGTCAATTCTGATGCTCTAATGATATATTGATTCTTCTGGCTACCATAGACATAAAAAGGTGTGGAAGACGCAGTAAAGTTAGTGCTGGTCAAACTCCCCTCGCCTATTGAAACATTGGCAGTAGAACCTGTTGGAGTTCCTGCTGCTGCATAGTAAGATTGTGTCGAAATCAATGTGGGGGTAAGAAAGTTGTTACCCGATCCCAATAAATTACCTCCGGTGGCGGCATCATACCAATAAATTGTCCCGGAGGTGGCGCTTGCCGAAAGGACACTTGTTCCCGAACCGCAAACTGCCGTGGCATTTGCAGATGTAATCTGAGGAGCAATGCACAGTGTTGTAAATTCGGAAACGGTCCAGTCACTGAACGAGCCGGTCGAACATCTACTGCGAACGCCATAAAAGTAAGTGGTTGCCGCAACAAGTCCGCTTACAGATTGCGATAACGATGTTGTTGAAATCCCCGATGACGGCGGTGTTGCCGTTGTGGAAAGGAACGTTTCATAGCCCATTGCCGGGATGGGCAAAGGAGCGGTCCAGGACAGTATGGCGTCCGATGCGGTAACAGACCCAGCGTTTAAAGTTGAAGGCTGTTCGCATGTCAGGGTCGCCAGAGGCATTACAAAGCGGATGACCGGTTTTAGACCAAACCCAGTATATTGCGTATCGGTGGCGCATAGAGTTGTAGTCCCCGTACTGTTTCTATAGCGCAGCGCGGGGTTGGTTGCAGAAAAGTTATATACTGACCCTGCATTGGAACCGGAATTGGCACTAGTGCGCGAATAACAAATATCGATCAGGATATTGTCGTTCCCGTTCCAGGTAAATGCTGTGCTAAGCGGCAACATGTGATAACCTGCCGCAAAGTTGATGGAGGCCATAGAGTATACCTGTGTCGTAGGTGAGAAGTTGTGGCTCGATGAAGACGTTGCCGAGGTGTGCCCCATACGAATCGTATAATTATTGTAAAAGGAAGTCGCAGCCGCAACGCGCCATCCAAGTGATGTAATTAAACCGGCGGCACCGCCGGCAGCCTGGATCTCCGCTTTAGTGTAAACTGTTTGGTACCTTACAAATTTTGTGTTGGGGTAAAGTGGGCTAATTGCAGAGTTGCCTGTAGTTGTAACGCTGGATTCTCCAATTGTCACGTTTCCATTTTGTGCGGCAAGTGGCGCCGACAATAAAAAAAGGGCTGCGGCTGCCCAGCTCTTGAATTGATTTTTGAGTCGTTTTGAAATCATGTGGTATTACGTGTTAATTAATTAGTTGGGCGGCAAATTCACAATTCCTGTAGTAAAAAACTAACAAAACTGATTATACTCGTTAATTAGCGAAATAATCCGATGATTGACTATAATACGTTCGGATTCTTGTGAATTTATGGTCTATTATGAAAATATAGCACAAGAACATAATAGTCCCGAGAACAACTGCAATACAAAAAAACCCCTTCCGTTTCCGAAAGGGGTTTTTACAATTATTTTACTATTTATAAAGTTGCTTTCGCAAAACCCTTCCGTAACCGAAAGGGTTTTAAAAATTTACTATTTATAAAGTTGCTGACCGCAACCATTAATCTTAGCCTTAAATTATCTCTTAATTACTTTAAGGCTCTTCACCGACGCACCTTGTGTA
>JADMKR010000040.1 GCA_015478765.1 Flavobacterium sp. | reverse complement strand
GCGGTGGGTCAACATCAGTTTAATGGATTTGCATTTTATCCGAATCCGGCCAGTTCTATTATTAAACTGGAAAACGCGATCCAAATCGATTCGGTGGAAATTTACACAATGCAGGGGCGGAAAGTTTTTGATATATCAGTGAAGCAATTAGCAACATCAATCGATATCCAAAATTTAAGTGCCGGCACTTACTTTCTGAAAGTTGCATCAGATGGCGCGGTCAAAACAACAAAACTTATAATTCAATAAACATCTTTTAAAACGAAAAAGAAGCCGTACTGTCGAGTAGGGCTTTTTTTTTACCCTGAATATTACATTCTAATATAATTCGCCTGATAATTCTGATTGCCGGCGGCAAAAGAAATTTCGTATAATGTTGTAAAAGTATTTTCATCAATTATATTGCCGCTTCCCTCGACGACATTTGAATACAACCCCGCCAGCTGCTGAGCCGGAATATTTAAAGTGGTCGCATCGGACTGGTATAAATAATATCCTTGTGTATCGGCGTTAAGTTGGCCCGGCAAAAACGTCCCTGTTGTTGTAGTTTGATAGCCCGACCCGGTGGAATTAACATATTCAATGTCGGGAAATATACGAACAGCGCCGGTAGTCAAATTGGTCACTACCAAGTGATAAGCACCTTCCAATGAAGTCCCGCTACTGCCACCGCAATTGCTTGTAAAAGTGCCAAGCTGGTTAATCCCTTCGGTGACTTCAATCGTTGACACATCAGTGCCGCTTAACGAGCCAATATCAAATCCGCGCACTGTTATGTTTGCAGTTTCGGGACATAAAAAGTAAGGAATATTGAAAGTCCCATCGGTTACCGGATGCAGTATATAAGTACTTCCTCCAATTATCATGTATCCATTGGTTACAGCTTCGCCGTCGCAGTTTAATAATTCGCCCTCCAGTGTATTTGTCACGGAGTTTTCAATTACAATTGTAGGCAAATTAGTATCGGCTGAAAACGGGCCGACAGGATAGCTCACAGGCCCACATGGTGTTTGGACTGTCAGTGTAAAAGCTTGATTTATTGGAACAAATCCACTGTTCTGACCGTTACTGTTGGTATATCCAGCCGCTTGTCCACTATTTTCTCCCATGCTGAGTCGTACCAAGGTCCCAACTATCGGGTCGCCATTTGTGTTATGAAGCGTTATTGTCAGTTGTATCATTGAATATGGCACGTCCACATTCCACCACGAAAAATGGCTCACCGTACCAACGTATTTATTTCCCATTCGCATTGCACTTCCGTCTTCTTTCCAATAACCGGTCGTTTCATCAAAATGCCATAGCGGAATCATGGCAGGTGCATTTGGCTGATCGGCACTGACCGGCATTTCAATTTCAGCCGAATTGGCAATCTGAAGTTTTTCGCCGTTGCTGCCAAGCATTTTTACATTGATCATTCCGTATGTCAGCAACATGGATTCGTTTCCGGATGAAGTTTGTGCATATAACATTCCCGGCATTTTGGCAGCCATTTCGGGATCGGCGGGATCAAGATGATGCATAACAACCGATACCGGGCCTGAATATGCCGTCCCCGATTCTGTAATAAACTCACCATCGAAAATCACGGTCGCACCATTTGGAAGTGAAACCTCTGAAGGCGCTCCGGAGTTCACTGTTGCAATGATATTCATCGGCAACATCATAATCTTAACGATGTTCTTACCCGATGTCGGTATCAACGCACGCGTTCCGTCGATATAACCCTGCTTCGTGGCACGGATATATGCAAATCGTTCGAAAACTTGTGCACCGTTTAGCGAGAACACACCATTGATGTCTGTGACGACAAATGAATTTCCGATGCGAACTTCAGCGCCTGCCATAGGCTGATTGTCAGTATCCACAATTAAACCTAAAAAATCCCGTGAAACCAGACTGCCGAAATTTTCTGAAAATTGCTGGTCGGTTACCGGAACTGTGATATTCGAGGAGTCGTCGTTCATGCTGCAATTGATCAAAGCAAACGACACCAAAATGGTGAGGTAAATGGTAATTTTTTTCATATCTCCAGGTTTGGTTACTGTTGCAAGACGAGCACTTTCACTAAAGGTTGCGTTAAAATTTACAGATTAATTAACTTTTAGGGTTCAGGAGTCGGTCCAATTGCGTTTTTTCGTCGCCATCGAGCGTCGGCAACAGATTTTCATAAAATGTCCGATGTGCCGGATTAGTTATAAGTTCGCGTATTTTATCCCGGCCGAACCTCGTCAGTTGCCATTTATGGTGAACCAAGGTCCGCGCAAGACTTTCCAGTACCGCCGTGTCATTTTTATTAACGAACAACAATGATTCGATCGCATTCATCCTCACCGCACTTTCATACGGTGGTTTGGTATAAGCCAGCAATTCGTCATAGTAGTCGACTTTTTTGCCGTTGTTATAATCTGCGGTTATCAGCGCCATCGTCAACCACAGTATCCTGATATTTTTGTCATTCATGCCAATCCGGCCATCCATTTTATCCAAAATACGGGATTGTTGCGCTTCAAATTGCGACCATAATATATTCAGCGCAATTTCCTGGGTGACATACGAAGGATCATCCAGCAAAGTCTCATATTCGGCGCGGAAATCCTCCGGAACCGGATTCACTGTTTTTGCCACCGCCTGGCGCACTTTATAATGATCTGATCGCATCGCCATCTGAATCAGCGATTCTTTTTCCTCAAATGTGTACTGCTGCGTCTGAAAAATAACTTCTTCCTTTAACGGATGATAGGCATCACTTGCCAGAATCTGCTGAAGCAATCCTTTCTTTTCATTCAGTGGCGTGTTGGCTTGGCCGATCGAATCAAAATATTGTTTCATAAATGAATTTTCCGATAGGATTCTAATTGCGTCGGCTACCTCAAAACCCGGCTTCAACAGCCATGTATTGCTGAATTTTTCAGTGTCATACGTTGATACTTTATTGATCTCAGCCAGAAATTCATCTGTATCGACATTCCTGAATTTATACTTTTCGAGGTAATTTCTAACGGCAGTCCGGAATTTTTGCTCACCTACCTCCTTGCGCAGAACATGGAGCGCCCAAGCACCTTTTTGGTAGAATGTGAGCGAACTCGCCTTCGCATTTAAAACTGGAATCGTATCGGTAGTAGCCGCCTGCTGCAGGTTTTCGGCCATTTCGTAAAGCTTCCAATGAAAATAATCATCGCCAAAAACCTCTTTCTCCGCCAGTAACGCATAATAAGTCGCAAAGCCCTCCTGCAGCCAGTGGTGCGTTCCCGACTTGGCCGTAACCATATCGCCAAACCACTGATGTGCCAGTTCATGTGCGTTTACATTCACATAATTCCGATCGTTGAACCCAATTGAATCCACTACAAAATCCTGCGCAAAAACGGTGGCGGTCGTGTTTTCCATACCGGCGTATAAAAAATCGCGCACCGGCACTTGGCGATACACATCCCACGGATACCGCACTCCGATCTCCTGCTCAAGAAAGTCGAACATCCTCTTCGAATATCGATAGGTGGGTTCGAATTTATCCACATCATCCGGCTCAATGTAGAATTCAAGTGGCGTTTCCGACACAGCTGTTTTTGAATGTTTTACATACTTACCGATAACCATCATAAGCAAATATGAACTCATCGGTTTTTGCATTGAATAATGCCATGTTTTTACATTGTCTTTGATTGTGGTATTTTTCAATAATCCGTTGGCCAACACAGTATAATCCTGGTCAAAACTTGCCGAAATATTAAATATCACCTTCTCATTTTCGTCGTCAAAACTCGGGAACCAATGACTTGTGTACTTGCCCTGCCCTTGCGTCCAAACCTGATTGCCGGTCATATTTCCATCCCAGCCAATAAAATACATGGTTTGTTTTGGTGTAGCCGAATAACTGAAAGTTAGCCGCGAACTCCCCTTTTTAAATTTCCCCGGCAAAAGCAGCTGCGCACCCGAATTGAGATGCTTCACCTGTTTGCCGTCAACCCGAACATCTGAAAAAGTCATCTGCTTTGCATCGATTTTTAGGGTGTCGACCGATTTCAAAACCTCGAACTCATACATCACCTCGCCGCTTACCATCCGTTTTTCGGGCTGTACCGTCAAATTCCCGTGAACCGATATAAAATCGACCGATGGCTGCTGGGCTAACGCTGCAAGGGCGATAAAAAGAAAAAATGGAATATATTTCATGCTGTTTATTTGGAGCCATTCCGGCTGTTCGCTGCAATCTCCCGGTGCCCGGGAGGATTTTCGCTGCCATCCGGGCTAAGGGATTGTCAAAGTTAGGATATTTCGAAACCCGATTTTATGTCTTCAAATTTAAAAGTATCTTCGCTGATAACAAACATTACTTTCATGGCGGACCTGCTGCAAACTCCAATCGAATACCTCAAAGGCGTCGGTCCGGCCCGTGGCGAACTGCTGCGCAAGGAATTGGGGATTCATAAATATCAGGATCTGCTGAATTTTTACCCAAACCGCTATATCGACCGGACGCGTTATTACAAGATTGGCGAGCTCCGCAATGCCGGTTCCGAAGTTCAGATCGTAGGCAAAATAACAAACATAAAAACGGTCGAGCAAAAACGCGGCAAACGGTTGGTCGCCACCTTTATCGACGACACCGGCATGATGGAACTCGTTTGGTTTCAGGGACATAAATGGATTCGTGAATCACTGAAGCTGAACGTGCCCATGGTGATTTTCGGGAAATGCACAGCTTTCAACAATCTGTACAATATGGCGCACCCTGAAATGGAACTGCTGTCCGAACATCAGGCGACCCTTAGAACGGCCATGCAACCTGTGTACCCATCAACCGAAACGCTTACAAACCGCGGCGTTAGTAATCGGGTTGTCAATAAAATGCTGCAACAGCTGTTTGTCGAGACTGGCGCCAACTTTGGCGAAACACTACCAGAATATTTAATGAGCGAACTCAAGTTGATGTCTAAAAAAGACGCTCTGTTCAATATCCATTTTCCAAAAAGCAGCGACGCATTGGCGAAAGCCCAATTTCGATTAAAATTCGAAGAACTTTTTTTCATCCAACTCCAGCTGATTACAAAAAATCTCATCCGAAAACATAAAATAAAAGGACATCCTTTCGGCAATGTGGGTACGCTTTTCAACGAATTCTACAAAGAACATCTGCCCTTTGAACTGACCAATGCCCAAAAACGGGTAATCAAGGAAATCCGGAACGATTTGGGAAGTCAGGCGCAAATGAACCGACTTTTGCAAGGCGATGTGGGTTCGGGCAAGACCATTGTTGCCTTGATGAGCATGCTTTTGGCACTCGACAACGGATTCCAGGCATGTCTTATGGCGCCTACGGAAATTCTGGCAAACCAACATTTCAAAGGCCTGACCGATCTGGCAAAGGAAATGGATATCAAAATCAAATTGTTGACCGGATCGACCAAAACCGCCGAGCGCAATATCATTCACGAATCACTTGAGAACGGATCGCTTCATATATTGATTGGAACCCACGCGCTGCTCGAAGACAAAGTGAGATTTAAAAACCTGGGGCTCGCAGTAATAGATGAACAGCACCGCTTTGGGGTCGAGCAACGTGCAAAACTGTGGAAGAAAAATTCGATTCCGCCGCACGTACTGGTTATGACCGCCACTCCGATCCCGCGTACGCTGGCGATGAGTTTGTACGGCGATCTTGACATTTCGGTGATCGACGAACTCCCACCGGGCCGAAAACCAATCCAAACCGTACATCGATTCGACGCAAACCGACTGAAAGTATGGAAGTTTCTTCGTGATGAAATTGCGAAAGGTCGGCAGGTTTACATCGTTTATCCACTAATCCAGGAATCTGAAAAAATGGACTACAAAGATTTGATGGACGGTTATGAAAGCATCGCACGCGATTTCCCATTGCCGCAGTATTCAGTTTCAATACTGCACGGAAAGATGAAACCTTCTGATAAAGATTCCGAGATGCAGCGATTTGCCACGGCAAAAACCAACATTATGGTGGCGACCACGGTGATTGAGGTGGGTGTCAATGTTCCCAACGCCAGCGTGATGGTCATCGAAAGTGCCGAGCGGTTCGGGCTGTCGCAACTTCATCAACTGCGAGGTCGCGTTGGGCGTGGCGCCGATCAAAGTTATTGCATACTGATGACATCACATAAGCTGTCGGCCGATAGCAAAACAAGAATGGAGACGATGGTGAGCACCAATGATGGATTTGAGATTGCCGAAGTGGACTTAAAACTTCGGGGTCCGGGAGATTTGATGGGAACGCAGCAAAGCGGCATACTAAATTTGCAGATAGCCGATATCGTTCGTGATCGCGACATTTTGATGTTGGCTAGACAACACGCCGTTGCACTGTTAAAAGACGATGCCGCGATGATGCAACCGCGACATGCCGTTCTTAGAAAAGTTTTTATCGAGCTGACACAGAAAAAAAATATGTGGAATTATATAAGTTGATCCGGTCAAGACGACCAATGCCTGATACTTGTATATACACGTGTTAAAAAATACCAAACTTTAAAAGTAATTGATTTAGAACAATTAGTTTTGTGCCAATCATCGGCCCTGCGCCGTACTTCTGCTATTATGAAAATTAAACATATCGTTTACGCCCTATTGATTATTGGCCTTGTCGGACTAATTGCATATCGGATTATGGGAAATAGTGAGTCTGAAAAATCGAAGTCAGATGCTCCAAAAAAACCACCGGTGGTCGCCGGAATGATCCTTCAACCGCAGCCTTTTGATAATTCACTTTCCTTGTCGGGTTCACTTGAAGCCAATGAACAAATCGAGCTGCGAAGCGAAGTGTCGGGTGTTGTGGAAAGCATCAATTTTAACGAAGGCAGCAAAGTCAGTAAAGGGCAAGTTCTTTTTCGCGTTAATGATCTCGAGATGCGCGCGCAATTGGCCAAAGCACAAACTGCGCAGGGACTTGCATCTGAAAATGAGCGCCGGGCCAAATTATTGCTCGACAAACAGGCAATCAGCGAGCAGGAAT
>JADMKR010000039.1 GCA_015478765.1 Flavobacterium sp. | reverse complement strand
TCAATAATCCCTGAGATATTGGGTTCTATCAACACTTCTTCGTCGGGAACTATATTGCCGGTGGCGATTGTATTCTTGACGATCGTTCTGGTTTCCGGAGTTTCGGTTTCGTACACCACCGGCGATTCCTGATTTTTGGCGTATAGATAATACAGGGCGCCAAAGAACAAAATGGCGATTAAAACTAGAACTATGATTGTAATTCCCTTCTTCATGTTATGTTTGGTTATATCTGATTTAAAAAATTATTCGGTTCGCAAAGCGTCGACCGGTTTAACATTGATTGCCATCTGAGCCGGAATGAAACCTGCGAGCAAACCCGACCCGACCAATATTAATAGCGCGACAAATACTACAAAAAGATCCACACTTGGATTGGCAAACATCATATCTTCGGCCGGCATCGAGTCAAGTACCATATTGAGAACTGCCAACAATCCGGTTGCTACTGCTATGCCAGCCATTCCCGCTATGATGGTCAGGAAAATCGCTTCGGTAAGAATTTGCGAACGGATTGCCCACGGGGTTGCGCCCAATGCGCGCCGGATACCGATTTCTTTTGTACGCTCCTTTACAACGATCAGCATGATGTTCGAAATTCCGATCACACCCGATAAAAGAACCAAAGTCCCGACGAAATAAGCGATAAACTTCAATATCAAAAACAGTCCGTTGACTTTGCTATATTCCTGAAACAGATCGAAATTTCCGATTGCCCGTTCATCATCGGGATGAATCGAATGTCGCGACCTCATGAATTCGAATATACCGGCTTTCAATTCGGTTATCGACGCACCATCTTTCGCGGTCAGCGCCATCCAACCCACGATATCGCCATAATTGAAAGCCTGTTGAAAGGTAGTAAACGGGACAAAAATCTCTTTCTGACCTTCTTCAGCATTCCCGCCGTTATTTCCTTTTTTCTTATAAACACCTACCACCAAAAAGTTAACACCATTTACTTTTATATAGGTCCCGATGACTTCTTCAGCCGGCGAATATAAATCGGTAATTACGCCCTGTCCGATGACGGCTACCTTGCGTTTATTATTGATATCGCCATGATTGATAAAGCGTCCCTTAATGATGTCCATTGCCTCCTGAGAGGTGAGTTCGGGATAATCACCGTAAATAGTATACGCGGCGGTTTTGGTACCGCGCACTACATTGTTGGCACCGTTATAACCTCCGAGTTGATTTCGCGGTGACACGAACTGCAGATCGGGGAAATTTTGCTTTAGCGCATTTACATCGGCATTCTTAAAATTATACCGACGCCCAAGCGCATGTCCTTTATAAGGCTTTGATGTGTTTTGTGACCACATAAACATAGTGTTGGTCGCAATTCCCGAGAAGCCATTTTTGACGCCATTCTCCAGGCCTTTTCCGGCCGCCAGCAGGATGACGAGAATAAAAATGCCCCAAAATACTCCGAACGCGGTCAGCACTGTCCGGAATACGTTTGCCGTCAGTGCTTCGATGATTTCGTTCCATTTATCTCTGTCAAACATACTACTCGTCTCTAAGTGCTATAATGGGTTTAATCTTAGCGGCACGATACGCCGGGAAAAATCCGGCAAGTGCGCCTGCAATGATCAATAAGATCAGTGTTGTAATCGCAATATTAAAATCTACCTGAGGGTTGAGGAAATATTCGCTGTCGATCATTGGGCCAACAAGTTCGAGAAGTAGTAAACTCATGAGCAAGCCGATGAATCCACTAATCGTCGTAAGAAAAATGGACTCGTGCAATATCATGGCAACAATGGAAATGGGAGGCGCGCCTAATGCTTTTCGGATACCGATTTCCTTGGTGCGCTCTTTTACGATTATAAGCATGATATTGCTCACACCCACGACACCGGCGATGATGGTACAAATTCCGACCCACCAGAAAAACAATCGAATGTACAGGTTCAGGTCGTAAAACTGTTTTTGGTCTTCAACCGAATTATGCACATTGATCGCACTGTCATCGTCGGGGGCAACCATGTTTTTACTTCGCAGCAATGCCTTTAGATCTTCGGTGAATTTATTGGATTCGGCCACCGCATCTTCAAAACGTTCGTGTTTGTTGAGTGTATAGAACATGTTACTGATATCTTCGCCCCGGCCAAAAACCTTCTGGGTCGTTCCGATTGGAAGGTAGGCACGTGTTTCTTCGCGTTCACCGGCCGGATCTGTAAAAACACCGATGACTTTAAACGGAATGCCATTGATGGTAATCACCTGGCCAACGGCTTCGGCATCTTTAAATAAGTCAAATTTTATCTTGGCACCAATCACCGCCACTTTTTCGAAATTGACTATGTCGTTATGATTGATAAAACGGCCGGCGATCACCGTTGCGTTTTCGATCGCCTGATGCTCGGGATATACGCCGCGATATTGATAATTCCCGGTTTCTTTACCAAATACGATGGTGACGCCCCAATTATTCACCGACGCCGATTTTTTATCCATTTGGTGACCGAACTTTTGCAGAGCCATGTCATAATCACTGTTGTGCATTTGAATGCGCCTGCCCGGATTCAGTCCTTTGTATTCTTTGGATGTCACTCCGCTCCACACCTCAATCAATCCGGTAGCATCACGCTCGAACTGTTTTTCGATGCCATTCTGCAAACCATTCCCGACTCCGAGCAATATTACCAGTATAAAAATTCCCGACGCAACCGATATGCCTGTCAGGAATGTCCGCAGCCGATTTTTTGCAATCGCCTGGAAAATTTCCTGCCATCGTTCGATATTAAACATAAGCCACTGCTTTTTGCTGTGTTACCAACACATCGTCGATGATTAGCCCGTCTTTGAGTATGACATTTCGCTTGCACATCGCCGCAATATCAGGCTCGTGTGTTACAATTAAAATTGTTTTGCCTTCATCGTTGATTCCCTGAATCAGCTCCATGACCTCATATGAGGTTTTAGTATCGAGAGCACCTGTAGGCTCATCGGCAAGCAATACTTTGGGACGGGAAGCAAGCGCGCGTGCAATGGCGACCCGTTGTTTTTGCCCGCCTGAAAGTTCGTTGGGCAAATGGTGCGAATGCGATGCGAGTCCGACTTTTTCCAGATAACTCATCGCGATCTCATTTCGTTCCTTGCGTTTGATCCCTTGATAATATAGCGGCATTGCAACATTGTCGAGCGCGCTTTTATAATTAATAAGATTGAACGACTGAAAAACGAATCCCAGGAATTGGTTCCGATATTTTGACGCCACGGTTTCATTCAGGTTTTTGATCGGAAGGCCATCCAAAATATAACTACCAGAATCGGCTTCGTCCAAAATTCCCAGAATATTCAATAGTGTTGATTTGCCGGATCCCGACGAGCCCATGATCGCTACAAGCTCGCCTTCATTTACATTGAAGTTAATACCTTTTAGGACGTGCAATTCAGAGTTTCCTGTTTTATAGGATTTGTGCAGATCGGAGATTTGGATCATAATGTTTGTTCGGTAAGGCTTATGCAGTTTGGCTGCTGCAAATTTAACAGCGGTAATAAGACGTTTTCAACAGCACAATGTTACAGATGGCAACGAAATTTAGGACACCTTTAGTACATTTGCTACAAAAATAAATCAATGACGTCTACTCTTACACGACTGTGGGCTTTGGTAATGGCATTACTTTTTTTTTCGTGCTCATCAGTGCAGAAAATCGAATCGCTCAAACCCGAACCTGACAATGCTGCACCGTTGGTTTATGAAAACGAATATTCGTTCATCAAAATTCCGGTATTGCTTAAATTGAAAGACGTCGAAAATCAAACAAATAAATTATTCAGCGGGATAATCTATGACGATTCGAATATTTCCGATGACGACATTGAGATCAAAATTTGGAAGTTGGCGCCTGTGAAGATATCAAACGAAAGCGGCAAAATAAAAACTGTCCTGCCTCTCAAGGCGCATATAAAATATCGCATCGGGACCGACCGCCTTGGCATAGCGCTGTATGACGTTCGGGAGTTCAACATGAGCGGGCGAGTTACACTGTTAAGCAATGTGGGCCTGACAAACTGGAAAATGTCGACTACAACCACGTTGCAATCGTTGGAATGGAATGAGAGTCCGACCACCACTGTTTTGGGTAAACAAGTTCCGATAACTTACGTAATTAATCCGGCGGTCCGGTTGTTCAAATCGACGATTGAGAAAAGTATTGACGAGGCGATCTCATCTTCAATGGACTTTAAGCCGATGGTACTCGATGCGCTGCAGCAATTATGCGACCCGTTTCTAATGAACGAAGAGTATCAAAGCTGGCTTCGGATAGTGCCGACCGAATTATATACCACGGATGCTAAACTCGCAAAAGATCAGATTTCGATGGATATGGGACTGAAATGCCAGATGGAGACCATTATCGGCAGCAAGCCAACGTCAAAATTCAGTCGGGATAAAATCGTGCTGAAACCGGTAAAGAAAATGCCGGACAATATCACCGCCCACATTGCGGCTGTTTCCACATTTGCCGATGCATCGGCCGTAATTACAAAAAATTTTGCCGGCCAGGAATTTGGCGATGGAAGCAAAAAAGTAAAAGTAAACAAAGTATCATTATGGCATAAAAGTGGAAAAATGGTCATTGCTCTCGACCTTACGGGAAGCATTAACGGAACAGTTTACCTGACCGGATATCCGCAGTACAACAGCAGTACAAAAGAAATTTATTTTGACCGGCTGGACTATGCGATCGACACCAAAAGTGTATTGGCGCGATCGGCCAATTGGTTGGCAAGCGGCTACATTCTCAATAAAATTCAGCAGCATTGCCGTTATTCCATTGACAGCAACATGGCCGATGCGAGAAAAAGCATGATGGGATATCTTAGGAACTACTCGCCTATGCCGGGCGTTTTTGTGAATGGAAACGTTGGGGAAATGTCATTCGAAAAAATCCAGCTCACCAACAAGGCTATCATAGCTTTCTTAAAAATCGAGGGAGATGTAAAAGTTACCGTCGATGGGCTGAAGTAATTACTTACCCTGACGTGCCTGTTTTCGGCTCTTATAAATAACGATGCCGATTACGGCCACCAGTAGATATGGGATAATCATGAGATAAACGATGCCATCGTTGACTGCTTCTGCCTGCAAATCGTTATCGGAACTTCCCAAAGCCGCACGGCACATGGCACACTGCGCAATGGCAGGCATCGGATTTAAAATAAACAGCAGAAGCAATACACTTCCAATTGTGCGAACAGCGATATTATAAGAAGTCTTAAGCATAATAAGGTGATATCATTAAATAAACCACAACGCCCGATACTGCGACGTACAGCCAAATCGGAAAAGTTATCCGCGCGATTTTCCGATGCCGGTCATATCGTTGCGCGAGTGCGCGTACGTAAGAAATCAGCACCAACGGGATAACCGCGATCGAAAGCAATATGTGGGAAAGTAAGATAAAAAAGTAGACATATCGGATTGCGCCTTCTCCGCCAAATCGTGTCGAGTCGGATGTCATGTGATAGGCAACGTACATTACCAGGAAAAGCACTGATAAACCGATTGCAGATGTCATCAACCGTTCGTGAAGTTTTTGGTTGCCACGCCGAATTGCATTGACACCTAAAACAAGAAGCACCGCCGTTAGTCCGTTGATAGTAGCATAAATAGGTGGCAAGAAGGTTAAAGGTTCGACATCAAATCCAAAATCCTTTAATTTCACCGAGAACAGTAAGGCAACCACAAGCGGTACCACTACCGACACGGCGATTATCCATCCATTATATTTTTTATCAATGGTCTTGTCCATGGTTTATTCGTTAAGCAATAGTGAAATATCGTGCTGGAGCGCTTTGATTCCTTCTTTCTCGATTCCGTCATAATATAAAATCGGATTGCCATAGGCATCTTTGCGACTCCTGATATTTCCTTTTTTATCAATTAATGCAAAAAGCCCGGAATGTTCAAATCCACCGTTCACATTTGCATTTTCGCCCGCATACAGATTAAAGCCCTTATTCGAAATATCGTAGATATATTTCTTGTCACCGGTAAGGAAATGCCAATTTGACGATTTGACACCCAAAGATTCTGCGTGTTCTTTAAGCACATCTGCCGTATCATTTTCTGGATCTATTGTAATCGACGCGATGCCGAAGTTGGGATTGCCAAAAAATTTATCCTGAAGAATAAGCATGTTCTGATTCATCACAGGGCAAATTGTCGGACAGCTCGTAAAGAAAAACTCAAGTACATATACTTTTCCATCATAATCGGTATTGGATACCTTCAGGCCATGCTGATTGGTGAGTTCGAATTTTGGCGCCGGACCGATAGTGACCAAACCTGCCGAATTGTTGGCGCTGCCGGATACCATGTCCAACCGCTCGCCTTCGACAATACTTTTGTCTTTGAAGCGATCCACAATTTTAGGCACTGCCCAAATTCCGAACACTAGTATAACCAGTGATATGCCGATATATGATTTGTTCTTAAACATATTAGATCTGGCGTTTTGATGCGTTATTGTTTTTTTTCAGTGCGGCGCGGTATTCATATAAAATCACCTTGAAATCATCCAGCATCTCGTTGCTGATTTCGGAAATGTAAAAAGTATTATAACCTTCTTTGTATTCGGTATCATCCTTTCTCCCGCGAAGATTTCGCTCTTTGTCGATCAGATATACATACGGAGTTCCGAAATCGGCATTGAGTTCCTGCTTCAGTTTAAGGCTTCGGTGGAAATCGGCAATTTCGGATACCGGTGCAAAAACAAATTTATAATGAGAAACATCGCTGTACACTGCAAATTGTTCAACGATAGCTGCGGCTTCTTTTTCTGTTCCGATCGGACAAACGTATACGAACTGCAAGTCGTCAAATTTATGATACCGCTGATAGACTTTTAGATTCAGATTAAAGAGATTGCTGCGATTCTTGACAATGTCCTGACCCGGAAATCCCAAAACAGTTATTTTATCGTTTAAAGTGACCGTATCGTTGGAGAGTGAATTCCAGTGCCCGAAATCCGA
>JADMKR010000038.1 GCA_015478765.1 Flavobacterium sp. | reverse complement strand
CCCTTATCAGGCCGCAATGGCCCAAGGAGGATTTGTAAGTCACAACGAACGCATCGATGCTCATAAGGTTCGCGCACGCAGCGAAAGTTTCAACGACCATTTTTCACAGGCGAAAATGTTCTATGAAAGTCAGACGAATGTGGAGCAGCGCCATATTTCAAAAGCATTACAATTTGAGATTGGGAAAGTTGAAACCATGGAGATTCGCGTTCGAATGCTCGGACTCCTCTCGCAAGTAAGCATGGATCTGGCATCGGAAGTTGCTAAAGGCCTTGGCATGAAAGTGCCGGCAGAACCGGAATTCCCAATGAATAAAGGCGTAGGTGCCGATGCCGAACTTGGCACCAATGAACCCACTGCGGTAAATAATAAAACAAAGACGTTCAATTCGCTCAGCATGCTCAATAATCCGCGGTATGATCCTTCGGTTGAAACCCGGAAAGTTGCCATCATCTGTTCCGATGGCACGAGTGAATCTTCAGTGATGGCGCTGAAATCGGCGCTGAAAAAATCGGGTGCCATGGCGCAAATCGTGGCTCCCCATCTTGGCTTTGTCACAACAGATGAAGGCGGACAACTACCGGTAGATTTTACATTTTTCACCTGCGCTTCGGTACTTTTTGACGGCGTGTTTATGGCTCCCGGCGATTTGGAACAGTGGCAAGGCGACGCCAATGTAATCGATTTCATATCGGATGCCTATCGACATTGCAAACCCATTGGTGGTGATACCAGGGCAAAAGAGTTCATCGAATCCACACACTTTGCTAAGCTCTTCGCACAGGAAGACGACGGAATTTTGATGACTAAAAACGCCGATGATAATTACGCCGAGAAGTTTATCACTGCTTTGAGCAAACATCGTTTCTGGACTAGGGAAACCAAATTATAATTATAAAAAAACACATATGAAACCATCAGATACTACAGCCGCAGGCAAGGACATGAAATCAGAAAATTCGGAAATGGTGAAGCCGGCATCGGGTGCTGCAACCGATTTAAAGGGTTTGTTCGTCGATTCATTGAAAGATATTTATTGGGCCGAAAACGCCCTTATGAAGGCGCTTCCAAAAATGATGAAGAATGCAACTTCGCCGTCACTGGCATCGGCTATAAAAGACCATATCATGGTAACCAAAGTTCAGCTCACCCGGCTTGAAGACGTGTTCAAAATTATCGGAGAAAAAGCCGAGGGTAAAAAGTGTGAAGCCATGGCTGGCCTGATCAAGGAGGGAGATGAAATATTGGAAGAAACTACTCCCGGACCTGTTCGCGATGCCGGCATTATCGCTGCTTCACAAAAAATCGAACACTACGAAATCGCGACTTATGGAACTTTGTGCGCATTTGCAAAGGCCTTGGGTCAAAATGAAGCAGGCCGACTCCTGACGCAGTCGCTGGCAGAAGAGAAAGAAGCCGACACGCTGCTAAGCGACGTGGCATTGAATGCTGTCAACGATGTCGCCTCAGGCAACGAAACGGCACGCAATGAAGCGTCCCGTGGAAAAGTAAAGATGCAGAAATAAAATCAATGATAAAAAAGATCACTTCGGTGGTCTTTTTTTTTGACTTTACCTTTGTTGGTCGACCAGGATTTCTTTGGGTCCTGCCAAGGCTTCGAGTACCTTTTCGAAATCGTCCTGTTTATCGGCAATTACCATCAAAACATCATTAGCCACCACGCGTGTCGAACCTCCGGGACGAATATAGGCGCCATCCCGCATGATCATTATTATAAATGCAGATCGTGGAAAGCGAAGGTCAACTATCCTTTTATCGGCCGCAAATGAATCGGGGAAAATTTGAATCTCTTTCAGTGACGATTTTGGAAGGTCAAGGATTAATTTTTCAGATTCTGAAATAGGTTTGACTTTTTCAGGCAATGCAACATGAAGCCACCTCGCCACGATCGGCAGGGTCGTTCCCTGAATTAAAACGGAAGTAACCGAAATAAAGAATACGATATTAAATATCATTTCCGCTTTTTCGATTCCGGCCAATAACGGGTAGGTCGCGAACACAATCGGTACTGCGCCACGCAACCCGACCCACGAAATATATATTCGCCGGCGCATTTTCATTTTAAAGAACATCAGACTCAACAACACGCTGACGGGCCGGGCAACAAGGATCAGGAAGACGGAGATCAGCAATCCGATTCCCATGTACGGAAGGACCTGCGACGGGAAAACCAGCAATCCTAGTGTAAGGAAGAGCACTATCTGCATCAACCATGCAAGTCCGTCATACATCTTAAAAATCGTCTTCCTATGGATCAGGTCCTGATTGCCCAGATAGACTGCGCAGATATAAATCGCAAGGAAACCATTACCACCCATAAAATCGGTTGCCGAAAAAGTAATGAACATCAATGCGATCACCAGCACGGGATAAAGCCCTTCGAAGTCGAGCTGGATACGGTTTATGATAAATTTGCTAAGTTTCCCAAAGGCGAGACCCGCCACCGTACCGAGTATCATTTGCTGTAAAAACAACGGAATTATCGATGCCAAACCCTGATCTTGATTGACCACCAGCGTGAGGAACGCAATCGTAAGTACATACGCCATTGGATCATTACTCCCGCTTTCTAGTTCAAGCGTGGGTCGCAGGTTGGCCTTTAACGCAAGGCTTTTACTCCGAAGGATCGAGAATACCGCGGCTGCATCGGTGGAGGAAACAATCGAACCTAAAAGCATGCTTTCGTAAATCGTGAAATCGGTTACAAACCATACGAATGTACCCAGTGTCAGCGCTGTCAATAGTACCCCAATGGTCGAAAGTGCGATACCTTCCCTTAGAATTGGTTTCACCGACCTCCAGTTGGTATCGAGACCACCGGAGAAGAGTATAAAATTTAATGATACGATGCCGATAAATTGCGCCAACTTCGGGTTATTGAAATTTATCCCGACTATTCCCTCAGAACCGGCCAACATGCCGATTGCAAGGAAAAACAGCAATGTAGGTACGCCGAATTTGTATGATGATTTACCAACGATAATACTTATAAACAGTAAAATCGAGCCAATTAATACAATATTTTCAATGGTGACATTCATCTAGCCGATCAGTTTTGGAATTTCATAAAGATACAATCCGCAAAAAACAAATCGGTTATAAATCGTCATAAATCCGACGAAAAAAGAAGGAATCTGGTCAGAAAGGTATCGTTAAAGTGTATTTCCGATGTTAATCCCTCTCTTTCAGCAAATCAGCTAAATCAAGTGCTTTGGTGTACATATTCAGCGACCCGTCTACATACGGCCATTCGGCTTGCGGCCTGTCCCAATACAATTCGACGCCGTTACCGTCGGGATCGTCCAGATAAAGAGCTTCCGAGACTCCGTGGTCGCTGGCACCCGTTAATGGATAAGCGGCTTTAAGAATCCGTTCGCAAATTACAGCGAGATCTTTTCTGGCGGGATAGACAATGGCAGTGTGGTATAAACCGACACCCGATTGCGGTGCCGGCGATGCGCCCTTACTGTGCCAAGTATTTAGTCCGATATGATGGTGATAGCCACCAGCACTGATGAATGCCGCCTGACTTCCGTACATCATTGTTACTTCGAAACCCAGAAGATCCCGATAAAATGCCAACGATCGGTCGAGATCGGCAACTTTCAGATGCACGTGGCCGATGCGGGTATGGGCGGGGACAATATATGGATCCATAATATTTATAATTAAAAATTACTTACAACTGCATTACAGCACGCGGACTGCCTTTACGAAGCGCCGCGTATATCCTTCATTGGAAAGGCTGGTGACGATAACTTTCATCTCGCGGCCTGACGATGAGTGTATAAAATCGCTGTTCATACCGTCGGCTTTTGAGACGATGCCCATATGTCCGATTGCATTGCGCGTCGGACTCAAAAACAACAATAAATCACCTTTTTGGACGTCATCGATGGCGACTTCGGTACCGAAATGTTCGAATTGTGCGGAGCTGCGAGGAACTTTGACGTCGAAATTCTGAAAAACAAAATAGACAAAACCCGAACAGTCAAAACCGTCTACGCTACAGCCCGCGGTGACATACGGCGTGCCTAGAAGGCTCATGCCGTATTCGACAATACTGTCCCGAAGCGAATTTGCAATTGGTTGCGCCGCCGACGCTTGCAACGATGCGGTATTTTTCGGAACCGCTGCTTTGTCCTTATCAGAAATCACATATACAATAACGCAGATTATCAGTATAAAGAATCCAATGTTTGCATATCTGATCAATTTGCTCTTTTTCATATAAAGCCATTTATGTAAATTTAGGCTTTTATGTTGGAACGTGCGTTGAGCGATAAAATTTCGTTTTGTACGAACATAAGGAAAGCCTTAACCGCCGGCCATCAATGGTAATCATAGCTTAACAGGTGCGCTTTTATGCCAAATTATGTTCGCTATATATTTCATCTTTGGATAATCCCAGAAAAACAAATACAGATTTCCGATCAGCATCAGCGCTGTAATGATGGGCGTTCCGATAAAGTTCATAGCAGTGACAATTACGCAGATATTTAAAATTATCGGGAAATAAAGTATGGCGCCCAGTAAAGAAGTTTTCGGAATGAGTAGTAAAACCGCCGCCAGTAATTGCAGTATTCCGAGGAAGTTCCAATAGAATCCGGTTTGATACAACGCTTCGAAGAAAAACCCGACCGGATTATCGATACCTATGGAAGTGAACCTCATTCCCATGACTTTTTTTAACCCCGACGGAATAAATCCGAGCGCCAGAAGAATACGGGTGAACCATGTAAACAGGATAAACAGTTTCTTCGATCGTATGAGACCATGGAAATTCTCTACACTCATAAATAATTATTTCCGCTAATGACGAAGCCGATTAATTATTGTTACTGGTGGAGCTATAGGGAGTTTAAATAACAGGAAGAAAAAAGATGATTTATCTTACCAATTATATATATCAGCCTGCCAGTGCATAAAATCGGAGTCGCAATCTCCTGGCAGCTTGGTTTATTCTTTTTTAAAGGCTAACGTCGATTATTAAAAAAAGGCGAAAGTTGCCCGTAATCTTAGCATCTGATTATTTCGTAAATTGCACTTTTAGTTACCTGCCGTGCCAATACGAATCCAATTTAATGCTGTTCTTTCCTTCCTGTCTGAAAAAGATGGCGGCCTTGCGACGCCTGTCTCATCCGAACACCGGGCAGCAATTAAGCTCTCCGCTTTTTCCGACCGCTTTTTCGGCACTCTAAAGTTCCATGAAACCGATATTGTATTTGCGGGCGATAAAGTTTCGGCAACAATAACATTGGCAACTGCCGATATTTTCCCACAACAGATTTATGAAGGATTGGATTTCGAGTTTTATGAAATCGATAAACTGATCGGAACCGGAGTAGTTACGAAAATAAACAATGCCAATTTTTAGCCGATAGCATTCCTGCAATTTGACCCAAACATGACTGAACCAGAAATTTTTTATCCGACGTCCAAAGCCGAATGGCGGAAATGGCTGGAACTTCTCGAAGTCGCTGCTTTAAAGAACCCTGACTGTTCATCCGTGGATTGGATATACCAATAAAAAAGAAAAACGTCGGTTACGAGAAATATTAATACATATATTTGGCCACTTAACATTTCTTTAACCATTATGAAAAAATTATTTTTACTGGCTGTTGTAGCGTTTACATTTTCTTGCAGCTCTGACGATTCTCCAGGCACTAATCCTCCAATTGTTGATCCAACCGACACAGAACCAACCGAAATTGCGTTCGCGCGGGGAGAGATGAACGGTGTAGCCTTTGATTACACGTTCAACAACGCGGCTGATGATACATTCCTGCACAACTCCATAAATGGATACAGTGCACTCGATTTGGATCGTTGGTACTATTACGGCGGGATGTTTATGCAGCTTGCGCCGCCAAATTTTACACCGGAATTCTCAATTGCATGGGACAATGTATACTTTGGACAGGGCGGATCATCAGATGGAGAAACGGAAGCATTCTATGAGAGTGTATCCAATCTTCCAACAAATTATTTAACTATTGCACAGGATGAGGAGCATCTTCCTGGAATTTCCGTTCAATTTAAAAATCAACAGGACGTTTTATACAATTCTGTATATGGTAGCCAGACAGGAAGTACGGTGGAAATTCTCGGTTCTTCAGAGAGCATGGCCGGTGGACTCAAAAGAAAAACCGTGTGGGGAACAATCTCCTGTAAACTGTATAATAGTGACAACGTTGCTGACGTGATTGAACTCACAGATGGAACGTTTAAAATGATTCTTACCGAGTATTCAAACTAAGTCGCAATTTTACTTTTACATCAGTTAATTGAAAATGAAGCCGTACCATTTATTTGGTGCGGTTTTTTTTTACACATCCTTGTAGTTGCTCCTTCCGGAGACAAACAGTTTCGTCACCTCGGGTCGAGGAGATGCGATCAGGCAAGGATGCGAACTCCCGATACAAACTTCCGAAAGTTGGCGCATTCGTAAATTCACTCGAAGTGAGGGCTCTGTTTATATTCTACCCACGTCACGTCGAGTTGAGCGGCGTTGCGACAAACCGACGATGCGCAGTATCGAGGCGTGGATACACCCTTCCCAAAACTGGCGCCTTGTAAGGCTACTACGCATTGATCCAGGTTCTAATAATTTATTTTAAAACGTCCCGGATGTCTTCTGATTTTTTGAACATTGCGGCCGCAAATGGGCAAAGCGGAATAATCTTTATGTTTTTGTCCCTGGCAATTTCAACAATTTTGTAGAGCATTTGTTTTCCTATGCCTTTACCGTTATATGCCGGCTCGACATCGGTATGGTCGATGATGATTAATTCGGGCCCCGCTATGGAATAGGTCATCATTCCTGCCCTCGTGCCATTGTCCTGTGCCGTTGCGGATCCTTTGGTACCATCCTGTTTCAATATAATTTCCATTTTCTCAATTTATAGATTATTGGTCG
>JADMKR010000037.1:5883-7095 GCA_015478765.1 Flavobacterium sp. | reverse complement strand
CCCGAATTCGGATTTAAGCCAATTGTTTACAAACCATCCAATCCGACTTATCCCATTGTTGATGAAGCGCTGAGGAACGAAGTCCCCGATGTTGAAATCATTTCCCGGCCTATAACGGAACCCTATGGAATCGCATCGGTTTTATCCAAAAACAAGATCGATAAGATAAGTGCCGGTATAATCCCCGACAAAAAACGGCAGTCCTGGCCGGAGCGTTTTAGCTTGTGGATTCGCGGCAACCTGTTTATTCCCGATGCGCGTGTTTTGTGGGTAAACCCGTCAGTTCGATATTTGAAAGATTATATAAAAGAGAATAATATCGACGCGGTGATTACTACGGGGCCGCCGCACAGCATACATATAACCGGAATGAAATTGCGGGAAATGCTGCCGATAAACTGGATTGCCGATTTTCGGGATCCCTGGACGACCATTGGTTATCACAAAGAACTGAAACTTTCGGATTATGCAGCCAAAAAGCATAAATTACTTGAAAAAAAAGTACTGAACACCGCCGACCAGATTATTGTGACCAGCAAAACCACGAAAGCAGAGTTTGCGAAGATTACCAACAAACCCATTGAGGTCATTACCAATGGCTTTGATGTCGAAACTATTGAACGTCAGCTGCCGGATAAGAAATTTTCATTGGCTCATATCGGCTCATTGCTTTCCGAACGTAATCCGGAAATATTATGGCGTGCCTTGTCGGAAATGGTTGAAACGATACCTGAATTTGCAGCCGATTTGGAGATAAAATTAATTGGAACCGTGAGTTCCGACGTTTTAAAATCGGTTCAGCAATTCTCGCTATCTGATTTCGTTAATAATCTGGGATACGTTTCTCATGCCGATGCCATTGCGCACCAACGACGCTCGCAATTGCTGCTTCTAATTGAAATCGACTCGCCCAACACACGCGGGATTATCCCCGGGAAATTGTTTGAGTATATGGCATCCGGCCGCCCTATTGTAGGAATTGGTCCGGCGGGCGCAGAGTTTGCCGAAATAATAGCTGAAACCAATACCGGTGATTTCGTCGATTACTCAGAATTCAGTCGGTTGAAGGAAATTTTATCCAGTCATTACCTCAATTTTAAAAATGGCAGTCTAAAATCGGCCGGCGTCGGAATTGAAAATTATTCGCGGCGGAATCTTACGCGTAAATTGGCCAACCTGATCGCGCAAATGGAATTGTTGTCCGTTGGCGGA